>JASLXW010000341.1 GCA_030740135.1 Nitrospinota bacterium | reverse complement strand
ACTACCTGACGCCCGCCCAGGCCCTGGAAACATTCAAAAAAACGGCCCCCGTGTCTCATATGTCTTGAACCCATACAACATCTTGACCTTTTGGATGAGGTTTTGTTACCTTTCAGACGAAGATGGTTTGGTTCTTGCTATTCAGTAGTACGGAGAACGCATGCACGACCGCGGCCTGGATGATTCTCAGAGGGGAGAAATGAATCCCATGCGACTCCGATCAAAGAGGGCGCTCCTGCCCTGCTCCGCGCTATTTTTCTTTTTCTTGTTGGGGGGCCCGAGCCTCGCGAACGATCCCTTCCAAACCCCCAAGGGTTTGGAAAGCTCCGTCGAATTCTGGATCAAGGTGTTCACGCGGTACAAACGAAATCAGGCAGCCGTTCATGACACGGAAGATCCAAGCCTGATCTACGATGTCGTCAATCTGGACAGCGCCGGAGGCCCAAGCAGTGAACGCGTACGGTGGCGGAGGGCCAGACGCGCCCGGGAGCGTTATGCCCGTCTGTTCCGCACTTGGTCCGTTTCCCCCCCCCGGCCGGGGGACCTGTCGCGTAAAGAACGCCGGATCATCCGGGTCCTCCGGAAGCGCCGATACGATTTATCCAAGGCGGCCCGAAACGTCCGCGCCCAGCAGGGCCTGCAGGAAAAGTTCCGGGAGGGGATCATCCGGTCCGGGCGCTATCTCGGCCGGATGAGGAGGATCTTTCGCGACTACGGCCTTCCGCCGGACCTGACCTATCTCCCCCATGTCGAATCCTCTTTCAACTACCGGGCCTATTCCAGATTCGGGGCGTCGGGCGTCTGGCAGTTCACCCGATCGACGGGGCGGCTTTTCCTGAGGATAAACTACGACCTCGATGAGCGCCGGGATCCCCTTCTCGCCACGCACGCGGCGGCCAAGCTCCTGCGCCGCAACTACAAGGATCTTGGCGCCTGGCCCCTGGCGGTCACGGCCTACAACCACGGACGCGCGGGGATGGCCCGCGCGGTCCGCCTCCACGGAACCCGACATCTCCCGACGTTGATCCGGAAATACAGGAGCCGGACGTTCAAGTTCGCGTCAAAAAACTTCTACGCCGAATTCCTGGCCGCGCGAATCGTCGCCAAAAACGCCCGGCGGCACTTCGGGCTCCTGCGGGTGAGGAGGCCCTCCCGGGGCCGGGTCTTCCGGCTCCCGGCCTACGTTTCCGTGGATACGCTGACCGAAAATTCGGGTCTCACCTTCGAGGAGATCCAACAATTCAATCCGGCGCTCAGAGGTCCGATCCTACGGGGAGAGCGCCGCATCCCGAAGGGTTATCTCCTGCGTTTGCCCGCGCGGAAAGCGAAGGACTTCCGCAGGCGCTACGCCTCCCTGCCCGCTTCACTCAAGCACGCCGACCAAAAACGCATCCGGTGGTACCGCGTCAGGCGGGGAGACACCCTCGGGGCGATTGCCCGGCGTTTTCGCACATCGGTTCGGACGCTGGCGTCCGCCAACAACATCCGCAAGACCTCCCGTGTCCGCGCGGGCAGGATCATCTCGATTCCGGGCTCGCGGCGGGTCGTCGCCTCCAAGCCGTCACAGCGGAAACGCCGGATAACGAACGCCCGGCTCCGGGTCGCCGTTGCGCCGGCCGTGAAACGGCCCGAGGCCAATCCCGCGCGGGCCGTCAAAACCCGTAAGCCCGCGGCCCGGGCGATCAACCCGGCCGCCTCATCGCGGTCCGCCGAGACGAACGGGACGGAGAATGGGAACCAGACGCGGCCGGAGTGGAGGGAGCTCTCCGCGGTCCACGTAACCGGCAAGTCCGGCAGGCAAGGCTGGACGCGTGTGGAGGCGGAGGAAACCCTGGGCCATTTCGCCGAATGGCTGGGCGCCTCGAAGCGCGTCCTGCGCCGGTTGAACCGGATGGGGAAAAAGCAATCCATCCGGATGGGGCAAAAGCTGAAACTCACGTTCCGCAGGGTCAACCCGGAGAAATTCGAACAAAACCGGCTGGAGCACCACAAGAGCCTGGAAGATGATTTCTTCGAGACCTACCGGATTGTCAGGACCTTCCACCACACCATTCGGAAGGGGGAGAGCCTTTGGGGCCTCGCCCGCGAGGTTTATGAAGTTCCATTCTGGATCATGGCCCGCTATAATCCAGGGATATTCAACTCGATCGTGGCCGTAGGGGTCAAGGTCACGTTTCCCGTGGTGGTGCCCAAAGGACGAAAGACATCCGGAAACTGAGCACAGTGGATTCCTGATTTCGGAACGACTTCGTTCCCAGGGAAAGGTTCCGGAGGCAGCGGCCCTCCGCCGGAGGAGTCATGGACGTTACGATTGAAAAGGCCGAGTTTCAAAAAGCGCTCTCCCGTGTGCAGGGGATCGCCGAAAGCCGGAGCAGCGCCATGCCGATCCTCCAGCACATCCTGCTGGAGGCCGAAGACAGCGCCGTTCGGATATCGGCCACGGACCTGGACATCAGCCTGCGGGCCGGCTATGAAGCGCGGGTCAAAACTCCGGGCCGCGCCACCCTGCCCGCCCGCAAGCTCTTCGACGTCGTCCGCGAGCTCCCGGATTCGGACATCCACCTGGAGGCGGAAGAAGGGCAGTGGGTCCGGCTGACGTGCGCCCGCTCGAATTTCCGATTCCCCGGTCTCGCGGCGGACGACTTTCCGAACATCCCCGTGTTCGGCGAGGGGCCTTCTTTCCCCCTGCCGGCGCCGGATTTGGCGGGGATGATCCGCAAGACGCAGTTCGCGATCTCGACCGACGAGACGCGCACCGCCCTCAACGGCATCTATCTCGAGTCCAAGAGCGGGACCTTGAACCTCGTGGCCACCGACGGGCATCGACTGGCCTGGGTTTCCCGGCCCGTCGAGGCCTTGACCGAAGACATGGGCATCATCATCCATCGGAAAGCCATCCAGGAACTTCTCAAGATCATCGCGGAGGGGGACAAGAGCGTCCAGTTTCAGCGCCAGGACAACCACGTCCTGTTCCAGATCGACTCCCTGACGCTCGTTTCCCGGCTCATCGAAGGCCAATTCCCCAACTACCAGCAGGTCGTCCCCATGGGAAACGACCAGCGGGCGACCGTCTCCCTGGAGGCCCTCGGAGGGGGATTGAGGCGGGTCTCCTTGATGGCCAACGAAAAGTCCAGGATGGTCAAGCTTTGCTTTCGAGAGGGCGCCCTCTCCCTGTTCAGCGACACCTCCGAGGTGGGAGAAGCCAGCGAGGAAATCGAAATCGACTACGAAGGGCCCGAAATCCTGATCGGCTTCAATTCCCGCTACATCCTGGACTTCCTGTCCGTCGTCGAGGACGAAACGCTGCGGATCGATCTCAAGGATTCTTTGAGCTCCATGCTCCTGGCGCCCCGTGAAGACAAGAATTACTACTGCGTCGTCATGCCCATGAGGGTCTGAGAGCGCCATCCGGCGGCCGGAGATCCTTTCCGGCGGCGGGGGGCCGGGACGATATCCGTCCGGCCGTCCAAAAGCCGCGTCTCGGGGGTCTCCCCGTCATGCCTGCCGGGCCTGCTCGCGGAACCCCCTGCGCGCTCCCTCGGGCGTCCCTGGACGGAAACGCGCCTTCCGAATCCCGACGGCTGAATCGTTCCCGAATCACACAAGCGAGACAAGCTTGAGCGCACTACGCCCCGCTTCGCCGAAGTCGGGATTTTTCTATGGTTGGTTCGTTGTGGGGATCTCCTTCCTCACGCTGGCCGTCGGGGGGTCCTCCAACGGGTCCTTCTCCGTCTTCTACGTGGCCATCCTGAAAGAGTTCGACTGGAGCCGGGCCGATACGGCCGGGGCTTATTCCCTCAGCATGCTGATCTTCGGCGCTTGCAGCCCGCTGGTGGGATGGCTGTTGGACCGCTTCGGCGCGCGCAGGGTGATGCCGTTCGGCGTCATCGTTCTCTCCGCGGGGCTGTTGGTTTCGAGTCTCGTTTCCTCCCTGTGGCAGCTCTATTTTTGCTACGGCGTCCTGGTGGCCGCGGGCGTCACGCACATCGGCTTCCTCCCCAATGTCATCATCATCTCCAACTGGTTTTTCCGCCACCGGGCCCTCGCCCTCGGAATCGCCAACGCCGGCCGCGGCGCCGGGGCGTTGATCCTCATCCCCCTGATTCAGTACGGCATTCAAACGGTGGGGTGGCGAAACACCTACCTCATCTTGGGATCCCTCGTCTTCATCGTTCTCTTTCCTTTCCTCACCATCTTTTTGCGCGGACGCCCCGAGGACAAGGGCCTGAGACGGCTGGGCGATCCGGAGGACGCCTCCCGGGAAGGCGAGCCGGCCCGGCCGGCGCCGCGCGGCCCCTCCTTGCGGGATGCGATGCATTCTTACCGATTCTGGGCGTTGGCCGCCGTCGGGATCATCAACGGGCTGGGGTTCTCGGGCCTGCTGGTGCATGTGGTCGCCTACATCGGGGACGTGGGCTACCCGACGCTTTTCGCCGCCGCCATCTTCGGCCTGTCCGCGGTCTTCCGCTCCGGGGGCGGGATTGTCGGCGGACACACCTCGGACCGGATCGGCCGCGAGTCGGCCTTCACCCTCTTCAGTCTCCTGACCTTCTCCGGCACGGCGGCCCTGATTTTCGCCCGGCCCGAAGCGCCCTGGATCATTTACGCCTTCGCGATCCTTCACGGCCTGGGATCGGGGGCCACGGGGACGATCAACTCCTCGCTCAAGGCGGATCTTTTTCAGGGCCGAAGTTTCGGCCTGATCTTCGGCTTCAATCAGGTGGCCACCGGGATCGGGGCCGCCCTGGGGCCTTGGCTGATGGGCCTCATCTACGACCGGATGGGGAC
>JASLXW010000340.1:4235-4805 GCA_030740135.1 Nitrospinota bacterium | reverse complement strand
GGCGGTCGTGGGGTTCCTGCTTCCCAAGAGATGCGGTTCGCAGATCCACCAAGTATCCATCGCACCCCTCGGCTTCTGTCTAACGGCCCCGAGTAAATGAGCCGCGCGCCGTATTGCGAGGAGCTTCTCATCCAATAATCCGGTGGCGACTGGCGGCTTGGGGTTGGTAACCCCGCGCGCGCCAGTGCCTCCTTGGACGGTCACACTGAAGGCCTAAGAATCTCCACGCCGAGCGGCTTGTTCTGCGGTCCGCTGCACCCCCCCGGGCAGGCGGAGATCGCGACGATGCAGTCCATCTCGGCGTACAGATCGATGGAATCCCCCTTCTTCGCGTCGGCGTCCAGGAAGAAGAGGCGGTCCTCCTCATCGATCCCCGTCGTCATGAAGATGTTGAACGCGTCGTGCACATGGTCGGGGCTCAGGCCGAATTCCGCGATGGCGCGGGCCAGGTTGTTCTGGCAATTCGGGCGGCCCTTCTCGCCGGTCAACAGCTCGAAGTACACCTCGTTGCATCTCGAAAAAAGCAAATCATGCGAGGCCGCGCCGTGCGGGAGGGGGTTGTGCTCGACC
>JASLXW010000340.1:0-4225 GCA_030740135.1 Nitrospinota bacterium | reverse complement strand
TGGGACGCATCCCGGGCGGCGTGCTCCAAAGCTGACTTCCGACCGTCAGGTGCGCCCCCTCGAATATCCGGGTCCTTCCCGACCAGAACACCTCCCGGGGGTCGTCCTTGCCGAAGGCGTTGAAATCCGCGACCTGCGGTCCTTCAACCTCGATCACGCGCAGGACCTGACCCTTCTCGACGACGAAGGCCCGGCCGGTTTCTTTCGGGATGACGAACTCCTGGAGTCGTTCGTCGCCCTCGCAACCTTCGGCAAGCCGTTGATAGAATGCTTCGTCTTTGACGTGGAACTTCGGATGTTGGTCAAACTTTTTTAGGTTCATCCACGCTTCCCCATGATCTCGACCCGAAATGAAACGGCGGCCCCATCAGGGCCGCCCGCTTCGCCAATGAGAGATTCCCCGGGGGCGGTCCGGGAGAGGATTCCCGGGAAGGCCTCCGGCGCGAAATCCGTCTCCTTACCGCTTCACCGCCGCGCCCCGCTCGGCCCAGGCGGCGCTGACCTCATCGGCCTTGGCGACCCGGCCGAAGAATCTGCGGGCGTTCGCGAGGGTGCCTTCGTGAAACTCCGTGCTCGTCGTCGCGCAGGCATCCTCGACGATGACGACGTTGTAGTCCAGCATGAACCCCTCCCGGGCCGTGCTCTCGACGCACACGTTCGTGGCGACGCCCGTCATGATGATCGTCTTCACGCCCAGGTTGCGCAGGATCAGGTCCAGGTTGGTCCCGGTGAATCCGCCGTAGCGGTTCTTCGTCAGGAGAACGTCGCCGTCCTTCGGCTCAAACCCTTCGCAGAGCTCCGCCCCCCAGCTTCCCTCTTCCACGATGGGGACGGCGTCGGGACCGAAGTTGAGCTCCTCCAGGCGCTGCTTGGCGGACCAGTCGGCGTCCGGCGAGCGGGCGACCCGGAAGATGACGACCTTGCAGCCGGCGCCGCGGGCCTCCTCCATCAGGTTTTCAAGCCGCGGGAGGATCTCCCGGATCGGGCCCATGTCGGTGCCCAGCTTCCCGAAGGCCCCCTCGGAATGGCAGAAATCGTTCTGAACGTCGATCACAATGAGCGCCGAGGTGGAGGGGTCCACCCACTCGCCCAGGTTGGTTACGTCCTTCATCGCCATCCCTCCTTCCCCATTCGGGTAATGCCCAAGCGCCCTTGAAGCACGGCGGAATTCAGCGGATTGTTGATGAAAAACAGTCTAGAGGAAATGGACGCCCCAGTTCAACTCAATCAAGCCGATCCAGTGTAGTGTCTCGTAAATGGTTTTACATCTCGTGACCCGAATGATCCCTCTCCGGCCGGGCAAGGGGTCAACCGACCCAAACGCCCGGCCTACCGAAAGGTGTAAACCCGGTGTTTTCAAAACAGGTAGGGCGGGCATCTTGCCCGCCTTCTCCGTTCCGCGGGCCGGGGGGGGAAGGGGGGGGGATTGATCCCGCCACGGACACCGCTCTAAAATAACTTTCATCCTTCAATGAAGACTGGACTGGCCCATCGCACGGGAGACCGATTGCCATGACACCGGATGCCGGAGAAGTTCAAGGAGAAGTCCTCGAGGACCGAATCGTCGATCCCCGGGGCCATTACGCACGGGAGATCCGCCAGGGCGAGGTCCTTCGGATCATCGACATCCAAGGCCAGCAGGTGGCCGACTTCCTCGCCTTCAACCTCAACCGGCTGGAGGAACGACTCTCGCCCGAGAACACGGTGAACCTGAACCGCTCGGTGTTCCCCAAGGTCGGCTACACGCTGTTTTCCGACGAAGCCGGAAAGCTTATGACCATCATCGCCGACACGTGCGGGGTCCACGACATGCTCGCCGGGGCCTGCTCCCGGTTCACCAACGAGTACCGCTACGGGGTGCCCGACACACCCAACTGCCGGGACAACTTCGCCGCCGCCGTCAAACCCTGGGGCCTGAACTGGAAGGACGTCCCGTACAACATGAACGTCTTCATGAACTGCCCCATTCAGCCCGACGGGACGTTCACCATTGAAGAGCCCAAATCCAAGGCGGGCGATTACGTCGATTTCCAGGCGGACATGGATGTCCTCGCGGCCATGTCCAACTGTCCGCAGGAGCGGAACCCCTGCAACTCGGGCGCGCTGAAACCCATGCGGGTCATCCACTATAAACCCTGACGGACCGTGACGACGGCCGGCGAACGCCCTTCAAACGGCTTCCCCCCCCCGGCGCCCTGGAGGCTGAGACATGCGCGGCTACAAGAACCCGGACCTTCTCTGGGCCCCCGACCGGCTGCGGCGGGCTCTGGACGCCGGGCCTCCTCTGATTCTGGACATCAGGACGACGCAGGATTACGTGGCCGGGCACATCCCGGGTGCGGTCCACCTGGACCTCTTCGGCCTGTCCGTCCGGCACACCGGGCCGGAGTCCCTGGACTCGTTCTTCTGGATGATAGAGGGGCTGTTCGGCAACCGGGGCGTCGATCACGGCAAGACCGTCGTCGTCCACGACGAGCGAACGGGCACGAGGGCGGCGCGGGCCTTCTGGTTCCTGGAGTATTTCGGACACGAAGACGTCCACGTCCTGGACGGCGGATACGACGCCTGGGAGATGGCCGCGCACCCCGTGAGCCGGGACCCGGTGAAACCCGAGGGGGCGAGCTTCAAGGCCCGGCCGGTCGCGGACCGCCTCGCCACGGCGGAGACGATCCTGAAGGGACTCGACGACGGTGGATGCGTGGTCGTGGACACCCGCACCGACGGCGAGTATCACGGAACCGAGGCCCGCGCCAAGAGGGGCGGGGCGATCCCCGGCGCCGTCCACATCGAGTGGAAGAACAACGTCGAGGACGGCGCGTACAAGAACGCCGACGACCTCGCCGCCCTCTACGCGCCGGCCGGCGTGACGCCGGACAAGGACGTATCGGCCTACTGCCAAGGCGGGTACCGCTCGGCTCACGCCTACCTCGCCCTCAGGCTGTTGGGGTACGAAAAGGTCCGGAATTACATATCGTCCTGGGCCGAGTGGGGCGAGCGCGAGGAGCTGCCTATCGAGACGCCGTAGATTGCAGGGACGCGCAGCCGGACGGGCAACAACAGGATCGCTGATACGACTGAAAGAAACGGGGCGGGCAAGATGCCCGCCCCACCCCGTCGGATGAATCACCATCCGATGACCTCGGTAGGCCGGGTATCCCGCCCGGCCCTCAAATCCCGAATTCATCCAAAACCCGTCTACAAATAGTCTTCCAGCTTCACCTCATCCAGGAACGGGTATTCCAGAAGCTCGTATTCCGACCGGTCCACGCCTTCCGGGATGGTGGCGTCGATCCCCATCTTGGACGTGGTGGGCAGCGAGCCCTTGGGGAGCTGCGAGGCCCGGAGGGTGGGGTCCAGGTGCTTGCCGCGCGCGCCCGAGACGATAATCACGTCCTCGTCCGGCTGGACCCGGAAAGCCAGCGCCCGCTCGAGACCCATCCAGTCGGTGATGTCCACGTCGTCATCGGTGACGATGACCAGCTTGACGGCGTGCAGGGCCATGAGCGCCAGCAGGGCGTTCTTGCCCTCGCCCGGGCGCTTTTTGATGGACGCGAACAGGTGCCAGTAGCAGCAGCTCGCCGGGGTCGAGTAGACCGCCGTCGTCTGGACGCTCGCCTCCCGCAGCGCCCGCCAGCCGGCCGCCTCCATGGGCGGCGCCTCCAGCCAGTCATTCTCCCAGGGCATGAAAATGGTCTGGAAGATGGGGTCCTTCCTGTGGGTGATCGCCTTGACCTTGAACACCGGGTTCCAGCGAATCGAGCACTGGTGCCCCGTGAAGTCCCCGTACCGGCCCTCGTCGATCGTCCAGCCGTCGGCGGAGATTTCCCCTTCCAGGACGATCTCGGCCGAGGCCGGAACTTCCAGGTCCAGGGTGGCGCACTTCGTCAACCGGACGGGCTCGCCGTAAAGCCCCCCCGCCACCGCGAACTCGTCGAACCCCGGCGGGGCCTTGTAGGCGGCGGAAAGGATCTCGGGGATGCCCGTCCCGAGGGCAATGGCGATGGGAAGCGGCTCCCCCCGGTCGAGCGCCCGCTGATACGTGAACCGCATGTCCGAGGGCGACACCAGGTCAATCCCCGTCTCGTTGGGGGTGCGGTACATCAGGCGATAGCAGCCGACGTTGCGGCGACCCTCTTCATCCTTGCAGACCGCGATCCCGGCGGAGATGTATGGGCCGCCGTCCTTTCGGTGCTGAAAGGGAATGGGGATCTCCGTCAGGTCCACC
>JASLXW010000033.1 GCA_030740135.1 Nitrospinota bacterium | reverse complement strand
GCGCCGACGCGCTCCGTGGGCGAGTCCTGCGCCTTCAGCTCCGGGCGCCGGGCTTCCAGCTCCAGAAGCTCGCGCAGGAGGGCGTCGTAATCGGCGTCGGAAATCTTGGGATTGTCCGCGACATGGTAGAGGTGATTATGGCGCTCGATTTCCCTGGCCAGCTCGGCCATCCGCTCGCGCGGGTCACGCGGTTCGGGGCTCACGGTCAGGCCCCGAATTTGGCCAGGCGTCCCGCGTGCGCCAGGGCGATGGACATCAGGCGCTGCATCGGCAAACGGCCCAGGCCGCCCGAGGCGCACGCCGTCTCGCCGAATACGCGCCGGTCGTCCGGCCGGCAGGCCGGGGAGGAGAGAAAGACCGGGACGGGGTGCCAGCTATGGGCCTTCAGGGACACCGGCGTGGAGTGGTCCCCCGTGACGGCCAGGACGTTCGAGCGGTCCCCGGATTCGGCGCCGAACAGAAGGTCCGCGAGCCGGGGGACCGCCGCGTCCACCCGCTCGATGGCGTCCCGCTTCCCGTCGAAGTCGCCGTTTTCCCCGCAACGATCCGTGTCTTTGACGTGGATGTAAAAAAAGTCGAACGCGTCCCAGTTCTCCGCCGCGATCTCGACCTGCCGGACCGGATCGGAGGACCCCTCGTGGACTTCCATCCCGACCAGGCGCGCCAGGCCCCGGTACATCGGGTAGCCGGCGATGGCCAGGGAGCGGACGCGGTAGCGCTCGGGCATGGACGGCAGGCGGGACAGGGTGTCGAAGCCCCGCAGGAGGACGGCGTTCGCCTGCGGCTCACCGGAAAGGACCGCTCCCGCGTGGTCCAGGAAGGCGCCGACCGCCCGGGCCGTTCGCTCCGCCTCGGTCGTTCCCGCCCGCGGGGTCAGGGGCGGGACGCCGACGGTCTGCGGATCGGTGTCGGAGACGTCGGCCGTGAGGCCCGGCCCCCGGAAGACGACGAGGGCCCGGTGCTCCTTCTCCGGGCGGACGAAGCAATCCACGTCGTCCAGCTTCACGCTTTCCCCCCCGCCGTTGAGGAGATTCACGAGGCGGCGGTTGGTCTCATCGTCGATGCGGCCCGCGCGCCGGTCGGTGACGTTTCCTTCGGCGTCCACGGAGGCGAAGTTCATCCGGACGGCGACGTCGCCGGGCCGGAGCGGAAAATTCAGCCCGAGGGCGGAGAGGACGCCCCGGCCGATCGGGGCCGCGACGGGGTCGTAACCGAACAGGCTCAGATGTCCGGGCCCGCTGCCGGGGGTGACGCCGGGCAGCACCGGGTCCAGCAGGCCGCACACGCCGCGCCCGCACAGGGCGTCCAGGTTGGGGGAGCGGGCGGCCTCCAGGGGAGATGTCCCCTCCGGCCCCGTCGGGAGGTCTCCCAACCCGTCCAGAATCAGGAACACGATCTTGGAGTTGGATTCGCGCGCCAGGTCGTCGGGGATTTGGAATTCGGCCACGGGGAAATCCTCTCAGCGCAGCAGCCTGTCGAGGGCGTCCCGGATGAATTTCTCCGGGTTTCGCCCGAGGCTCTTTTGCAGGAAGCGGGGGTCGAGGGAGACCCGGGGCGCAAGCAAATGACCTCGGACGCGGAACGGGATCTCTAATTTCTCGCCGGCCCCCAGCAGCGCCCCGAGAAGACCCTTCGAGAGAGTCCGGGTGGCCTTCTTGTCGAACGTCGCCGTGACGTCCAGCCGGCTTCGCAAGTCAAAGCCGACCTCGCCCTTCGCATTCATCGAAAGTCCGGGCGAGTCGAGTCTCAGTGAGGGAAAGCGCACCTTGCCCTTGCGGATCTCGAACGCCCCTTCCAGCCGCTGAAACCGCTTTTTCCCATCTTTCAGGCCGAAGATTCCGGGCATGCGCGTCAGGCGTTCCACGTTCGCAAGAAATGCAATGTTGCGCACCTCTCCATCCTGGATGGAGATTTTCCCCCGGGCGGAAAGCGAGCGCTTCAGCGCCTCCGCCTCCGTCCCAACCCCTTCGGCGTCGGCGTCGAGATCGGCGCGGCCCGTGACCCAGGGGGGGCCGGGCGCGTGATCGGCGATGGCCTTCTCGATCCGGACGGCCCTCAGGGTCAACCGGCCCCGGAAGGCCGCGGGCTCACGATCCAGAGCGTACTCCCCGGCGGCTTTGAGCGTCCCGCCGTAAAGGGCGGCCTTCAAGGGGTCGGCGATCACCTTTCCGTCCTGGAGGCGGAGGGCGGCGAACAGGTTCTCGAACCGCACGCTTCGCGCTTCGCCTTTCTCTATTCGGAGGGTTCCTTCCGCCCGGACGCCCTTCAAAGAGTCCGCCAACGTCGGCTTGGGCCGGGGGGCTTTCCGCGCTTGCGCTACGCTCAACCGGGCCGGCCGGCGGGGCGACCACGAGACCTTTCGGATGAGGGGCGGGTCCGCGGCGGCGGCCTTGTCCGGAGGCCGTCCTTTAGGCAGGAAATCTTCGAGAAGGAATGAAGGCGCCCGCAGGTCGAAGCGGATCCGCGGCGCGCTGAAGTCGACGAGCGTAGCCTCGAGCTCCAGCCGGCTTTTCCCGATTCTCGCCTTCGACCGGCTGATTTGAGCGGAACGGGGGGTGACCAGCAGAAAGGCCCCCAGGTCGCGGATCCGGATGGGGCCGCCCGGAATCGTCGCCGCGCCGTCCTCGATAGTGACCTGGAGCTGGGCGTTTTTCTTCAGGACTTCCGCCGGGGCGCCGTTGGCGATCAACCCGATTCGGGTCCTCCCCGCGAGTCCCAGCGGCCTCAATTGAGGGAACAAGGTGTCCAGGCCTTCCAGGTCGAAGGGTTCGGAATCGACCCGCAGACTTACGGACCCTCCCGATTGCCGGACCTCTCCACGGAAGCGGATCTGACGTAAATCAAAGGCGATGGGCTTGATCTCGATTCGGCCGGGGGCCGAGACCCACTTCCCCGCGAGCTTCAGGGGGATTCCCGCGCCTTTTTGAAAGAGGCCGCCGTAGCGCGCCCGGACCTCCCCGGCGTCAAGCGTCAGGTCCACAGAGGCGTCCCGGCCCTTGCCTTTGATCTTTACGTTGAATCCGATGAGGCCGGCAATCTTCAAGGCGTCAACCTTGTCTTTGAGGATGGCCTTCAGAATCGACAGCAGGTCCGCGCCCCGCAAGCGGGCGCCCTGGATCTCCGCCTCGAAATGCCGGTTCTTGGAATCCGTGGTCCCCCGGGCCGTCCAATGAAGGAGGAGGCCCCCGACCGAGATCTCTCCATCCCCTTGAAAGGCGGGGGAGGCCCGGGGATCGGGCTTCGAGATCTTAAGGTCCGATTTGACCCGGAGCACGAGTTGCGGGTCTTCTTTCAGGGGAAGGGCGAAGATTCGGCCTGCGAGTCCCGCTATGGAGATGTCCGCCTTGAGGGTCGCCCGGTTGAGGTTTCCCCGGAAGGAAAGGTCCCCGGAAATTTCTCCCCGGTTGATGTGGAGGGGGTCGCCCCGGAGATAGCGGCCGATCCAGGGCCGAAGGGCGCGGATCCACCCCGGGCGCAGGGTTATGCGGACATCGGCCGGGGTGGCGGGGATGTCCCCCCAATTCACCGGACCGATGACGGCGTTCATTTCAAGCCCGGGTTGTTCGCCTTCTAAGCGGATGGTGATCGGTGAATCCGCGGCGGTCCGCTTGATGGCGACGTGAATCCCGTCCAGGGCGACGGGCGCGCCGGCCTTGGCGTCCTCGATCCGGAACCCGGCGTTTTCGATGTTCACGTTCCCGATGAGAAGACCGGCCAACAGGGAGGAGGGCTCGGCCGAGGGCTCGGGAGGGGGCGTCTCGGCGGGAGCAGGCCGGCCGACCGGGGCCCGGCCCACGGGCGGCGGCGCCGACCGCGGGCCGAAGAGATTGTTGAAGCCGGACCGGTTGCGGCGGAGCACCACCACGGGCCGTTCCAGGCCCAGACTCTGAACTTCCAGCCGCCCCCGGAGCAAAGGGAGGATGCGGACGTTCACCCGGAGAGATTCGGCGGTGAGGGCGGCCTTTCCCCCGAATTCGGGCGGGTCGAGGATGCGCAATCCCAGGATGTCGAGGTTCAGCCGGGGAAGCGTCCGGAACCGAAGCGACGACACCTCGACGGGCCTGCCCAGCCGCTGGCTTAACTCCCGGACGAGCCGTGTGCGGAATCCGTCCAGATTGACAAGGTAGGGGACCGCGAGAAGGAGGGCGAGGCAAAGGAGAACAAGGACTCCCAGAGCCTTGAAGAACCTTCCCGCCGCCGAGCGCTTTTTCTTCGCTCTCCACATGTCGAATTAAAAAAACGACGGGTCCATCCGGCCGTTTCGGAGCCTTTCGAGCGTTATGCCGCGGCGGTCGGAGACTTGGATCCGCGAGGGACCTTGACCGGCAAAGGGCGGCGGGGAGCGTCTTTGCTCACAGGTTCAAAAGCCTGGACCGAGCCGTTTTCGCCTCATCCGAATCGGGGTGTTCACCGACAAGCTGGTTCAAAAGCTGCTTGGCCGACGCTTTGTCGCCCAAGGCGAGGAACGCGAATCCCTGCTTCAAAAGCGCGCCCGGCACCTTATCGCCCTTCGCGTAGTTAATGACCACCTTGTCGTACTCGAGAATGGCCTTGTCGTACCGCTTCTCCAGGTAATAGGTTTCCCCAATCCAGTATTGGGCGTCGTCGGCGAGCTGTGAGGTGGGAAAGCGGCGGAGCAGTTCTTGGAATTTGCGGCGCGCATCTTTCAGCTTCCCCCCCTTCAATAGCGCCAGCGCGGCCGTCTGGGCTCGGGCATCGTCCGCGATCACAGGGGGTGGAGCCACCGGAGGGGGCGTCGGGACAGCGGCCGTGACGGGGGGGATCGGACTGGCCGAGGGCGAAGGAGACGGCGGCGGACCGGCCGGCGCGGGCGGCCGTGCGGCCGCGACCGCCCCCGGAGGCGGGCGGCTGACGCCGAAGGTCCGTCTCAAAAAGGCCAGATCCTTCTCCAGGATAACCAGGCGGGATTCCTGCGATTTTTGCTGATCGCGCAGTTCCCGTTCCCGCTTTCGCGACCGAAACCGGCGTTCTTCCACCGAGCCGGTGGCCTTGGTGGCCGCTCGCCGGGTCGATTCCAGGCGGGTTTCATAGTCCGCCTGGGTGCGGCGTATTTTCTCGATATCCTTTTTCAGGACCTCGAGGCGGCTCGCGACCGGACTCACCGCGGCTTGAAGGGCCTGGGATTTCTTGTTCCCTTCATCCCGGACCTGCCGGACTTCCCGCTTCAGCCTGCGGATATCCGACCGGAGCAGTTCGACCTCTTCGTTGGTGGTGCAACCCGCCAGGAGGACCAACAAGCCCACCAGGAGTCCACCGACCCGCCGCGCCATTTCGTAAAATATCCCCTCTGTCCCGGCCCGGGCCGGAAGGGTCTCGATCCGTTACTGCCCGATGACGACGAATTTCGCCCGGCGGTTCTTGGACCAGGCCGCATCATTCGAGGCGCGCACCATGGGCCGTTCTTCGCCGAAGCTGATGGTGGAGATCCGGTTCGGCGCGATCCCCAATGCGACCAGAAAGGCCTTTGCGCTGTTGGCGCGCCGGTCTCCCAGCGCGAGGTTGTATTGGATGGACCCCCGCTCATCGCAATGTCCCTCGACCTGAATCCGGACGTTTCTGAATCTCTTCAGGAAGTCCGCCTTTCGTCGGAGGACTGATTTGAAATTGTCTTTGATCTCCGAGCGGTCGAAGTCGAAGTGGACAAGATTGCTCTCAAAGGCGCGCATGGCCCGCTGAAACTCTCGGGCCCGCTTGGCGTTTGCGTCCTCTACGTCGACCTTGGGGGCGGCGAGCGGCGCCGGGGGCGGTTTCGGAACTTTCGCCCGGGTGACGGGGGCCTCTTTGGGCTTCGCGGGCTCAGCCGGCTTCACTGGAGGCGCTTTCTTGGGGCAACCCACCAACACAACGGCAAATCCTACAATCAGCAGGAACGGGATGCGTTCACGAACCCCTTTTAAGCGCATGCATTCATCTCCTATTTCAGAATCTCTCTGGCCAAGTCGCGGGTGAACATACACATCTCACCACGATAGCATCTTCATGATATCATCCGCAGAGAGCCGTCGCGCAATTCATTTTCACTATTTTTTCTTCCGGGGAGACCAGGCCGGAGTCTCGCCCCATCCCAGCCGCCGCAGGAATCCGGAAGCCAGATTCATCAGGTAGACCGATTTTCTCCCTCTTTCCAACGTGAAAGCCAGGAAGCGGCCGTCGGGCGACCACGCCGGATCGGACTGCCCCCCCCTTTCCGATGTGAGCCGCCGGACCCCTGTGCCGTCGGGACGGATGACGAACAGCTTGAACTCGCCTTTGGTCATCCCGTTGAAAGCGATGAGGTCCCCTTTGGGCGACCAGGCGGGCGAGGAGTTGTATCGGCCTTCGAAGGTGATCCGCCGGATGTTCTTTCCCGTAACGTCCATGAGGTAGACCTGCGGAGACCCGGAGCGGTTGGACGTGAAGGCGAGGGTCTTTCCGTCGGGCGACCAGGACGGGTCCACGTCGATGGCGAAATGGGTCGTGAGCCGCCGAATCAGGCGACCGTCGGACTGAATGAGAAAGAGGTCCGTGTTTCCCCGGCGGCCCAGCGCGACGGCGATCATCGAGCCGTCCGGTGACCAGACCGCTCCGGTGGCCAAATCGGCTTTCAGGGCCAGCCGCCGTGTTCCGCCCCGGATGAGGTCGGTCACAAAAACGCCGGGACGGCGCTCGCGGTACGAGGTGTAGGCCAGGCGATTGCCATCCGGCGACCACCTGGGGTTCAGGTTGATCGTCCCGTTCCGGGTGATCTGCCGGGGGGAGAATCCGTCATAATCCATGAGGAAGATTTCTTTGCTTCCCCGGCGGGAGGATACGAAGGCGATCCGCGTGTCGAAAATCCCGGGCTCGCCGGTGAAGAACCGGACGACCTCGTTGGAGAAACTGTGGGCAATGCGCCGGAAATCCGACGCCTTGCCCTGATACCGCTTCCCCACCACCATCGTGCTTCGGACCACCTCGAACAGCCGGGCCTCCACCTCGAGGCGGTCCCCATTCAGTCGAAACCCGCCTTTGATCAAGGCCTCGGCGCCGATCGTGGTCCAACTCCGGAAGTTGATTTGCTCCGGCAACATGCCGCCGCTGAGGGGGTCCTCGAGAAACGAGACGGGGTCTAGGAGGCGGAACAGCCCCGTCGCCTTCAAGTCCTCGGTCATGACGCGTGTGAGCTTCAGGCCCAGCGGTGATTCGGAGGAGACCGGGCCCAAATCGCGGAAGGCGTCCACCGCCAGAGGCAATTGCCGCCCGCCTCCGGGGCCGATGATGATGTAGTCCTTGGGCTGGGTCTGGGCGGACGCGGCCACGGGCCGAACCAACCCGCCCGTGGGTCCGCTCCCCACAAGGGCGGCCAGGAGAAAAAGCCGAAGGGTGATATTCCCGCAAGCGCGTGTTTTCAGGGTATGAATCCTCGATGGTATTTGGGGTCGAACCGGAAGCCCTGAACCAGCAGGTTTTCGGGGATCTCCGGCGGCAGCGGGGGGAGTCCGCCCGCGGTGTCCACCTTGGCGACGGCGCGCAGGACGGATTCGTCAAAGAGGCGATTCCCGGACGGGCTCTTGACGTCTGTTTTCACAATCCGGCCGCTGCGGTCAATGTGAATGATGAGATCGACCTTGAGACCCTCGGTGGGAATGGACCGTGGCAGGACCCACGCGGCGTAGAAGATCCGGGCCAGCTCGTTCTTATAGGAATCCCGCCCTCCGGGTCCGCTGAATCCGCCCCCGCCCGGCTTGCCCGGGCCGCCCCCGCGCCGTTTTGTTCCGGTTTCGCCCCTGCGTCCGGCGGGCCGGCTCGCCCGGGCCAGAAGCCGCTTGCGTATCCGCTCCAGCGCGTCCAGATCCTTTCCCGCGGGCTTCCTGACGGCGGGTTTCCTCCGGGTCTTGGCGGAAACCGCCGACGGTTTTTTCCGATGTTTCTTCTTTGCTTGTTTGGGCGGGGCGTCCCCGCGCGGCGCGGCCGCCCGTTTCTTCGGCGGAGGCTGCTTGCGCAGGGTTTTTTTCTTCGGAACCCGGACCACCGCTTTGGGCGGCTTTGCCGTCTTGGGTTTCGGCTTGAGGGTCAAGGTCCGGGTGATTTCGGGTTTGGGTCTTTCAACCTTCGGCCGCGGACTTTCGGCGGGGGTTTCCTTGGCCGGCCGGCGTTTCGTCGGAGGCGGGTCGGGCGCTTTCACCTTGGTCTTGGGAGCGGATTTCTCCCTGGGCCCATCGGTGTTCGGAGGGACGGGGGGGCCTCCGCCTCCGGGAGGAAGCCCGACCTTTCCCGGGCCCACCAGGCCCACGCTCATGGAAGGGGCGTAGAGCAACCGGGGGGGGGCCGAGCCCGAGGCCAGAATCACCGCCCCGCCGATGACCAGGGCGTGGATCGCAACGGAGGCCAGGGCCATCGGGCCCCAGCGGGTTTTCGGCTCGGGGTCGTCGCGCCTCATGGCCGTTTCACCGTCGCGGCCTCCGTCACCATCCCGACCCGATGGATTCCGCTGGCCCGGATGGCGGCCATCGTCCCCACGACGAAGCCGTAGGGGACATCCCGATCGGCCCGGAGGAAAATTTCCTTGTTCGGTTTTTCCCGGTAAATCGCCATGAGTTTTTCCCGCAGCTGCGGGACGGTCAAGGGGGCCCGGTTGAGGAAAACCCGGCGGTCCTTGGTGATGGACACAATGAGCTGGCCGCTCTCGAGCGGGAGCTCGCGGGCGGCCACCGCCGGCAGGTCCACGTCGACGCCCTGCTGAAGCATCGGGGCCGTGACCATGAAGATGATCAGCAGGACCAGCATGACGTCCACGAGGGGGGTCACGTTGATCTCCGCCAAGGCCCTGCCCTTCTTCGAATTCGCCCCCATGTCCCGACCTTGACTCCCCTTGTGCGGCTCGGGCCCGCCTTACCGGGCCGCGTAGAACCGGTCGACCAGGTTCATGAATTCATCGGAGAAGTTTTCCATCTCGATTGTGAGGGTCTCGACGCGCCGGAGGTAGGCGTTATAGGCGATCACGGCCGGGATCGCCGCCGCCAGGCCGACGGCCGTGGCGATGAGGGCCTCGCTGATGCCCGGCGCCACGACGGCAAGGCTCGCCGCGCCCGAAAGCCCGATGCTGCGAAAGGCGTTCATGATCCCCCACACGGTCCCGAACAAGCCGATGAAAGGGGTCGCGCTGCCCGTGGTGGCCAGAAAGGTGAGCGCCCGCTCGAGGCGCGTCGTCTCCAGGTTTCGGGCGCGGGACATCGCCCGGCTCACGTTCTGTAATATGGACGTTTCCGCCGCCGCCGCAACATCGACGCCCGCCTCGGCTTTCACGACGACGTCGTGCAGTCGGGACAGCTCCCGGTACCCCGCGCGAAAGACCTTGGACACGGGACTGTCGATCCAACGTTCGGATTTTTCGTACAGGGCGTCCAGACGCTGATTTTTCCAGAAGGCGTCCAGGAACTCCTCGGACTGGCCCCGGGCGTGAGAGAGGGTCCGGTGCTTGGAGAGGATGATGGCCCACGAGGCGACGGAGAACATGACGAGGATCAGGAGTACCAACTGGACCACAGGCCCAGAATGGGAGATCAGACTCCAGACGCCGCCTTGGGAAAGGTCTGTAACGGTAGGCACTCAATACTCTCGATCTGAAATTCCCTGCCGCCTGAGAACGTAACAACGCCGGGCCGGAAAGTCAATGGTCTCGGCGGCTGAGTCATTCTCAGGTTTCGGCGCTTGAAGAAACGAAGCCCCGAAGGATCGGTCGTGATTCCGGCCCTGACGAGCGATCCCCTGAACCTTGACGGTGCCTGTTTTCACGATCGCCGCCGCCGCGCATTCGATGAGGGGGCGGTCCGCCGGCTTCCGGGGAGGTGAGCCGGCAACCGGAGCGCCCGCTTGCTGAGCGAACCGTCTCGATGGATAATGAGCCAGTGAATCCCCGCTCCCCGGCCCGTCCCGGAAGCTGAGAATGATCCCGACTCGCCGAATACCGCCGCTACGAAGATCCCTCCCCGCAGTTTCCATTCTATGCTTTTTGATCCTCATCGGCATCCTGTTTCCACGCCGGGCGGCGAGGGCGCAGCCGGCGCCGGCTCGGCCGGCCCCTTCCGAATCCGCCCCGCTCCCCGGCGGCTGGACCGTCGAAGATTTGCCCGGCGGCCCCAAACGGGTTCCCAAGGCCCTGTCCTCGGCCTTGCGGTTGCTGGCGGACGGGGCCTACGAGGAGGCCGCCGGACTGGCCGAGGGTTTTCTTCGGCGGCCCCGGGACGTTTTCCCCGCCGGCGAGGGTTTCTCCGTCTGGAAGGCGCGGGCGCGGATCATCGCGGCCGGGGCCTGGGTGGAAGCCGGCCGGGCGTCGGACGCGCTTCGAATCCTGGAAACCGGTGGAGGAGACTCCCGGACCCCCCCCCCTCCCCCCCCTCCGGCGGGTCTCGAGGCCCATATTTTGTGGATCAAGGGGCGCGCGCTGGAGGGTCTCGGGCGTCACGGCGACGCCGCCGAGGTCTACGATTCCATCGGCCGATCGGGGAGTCCGGCGCCTGACGCCCGGGCGGCAGCGGCCCGGGCGTGGTTTCGCGCGGGGGATTGCGCCCGAGGCGTCGCCGGCGCGCGCGCCCTGGAATCGGGAACCCCCCGGCGCCCCCGCTTCCCCGGGTTGGAGATCCTCCGGGGGCGGTGTCTCGAAAAAGCGGGCCGGTCCGCGGAGGCGCTTCGGCTCTACTTCCGCACCTGGCTTCGACACCCCTTGGATGAGGCCGCCGCCGAGGCCGCGAAGGCAATGGACAGGCTGCGGGGACGCGGGCTGGACCTTCCCCGCCCGTCCACTTCGGAGCTTCTGGGCCGGGCCCGGATTCTCCAGAAGGGGAGGCGGGTTGCCGAGGCGTCGCGGGCCTGGAAGATGCTGTTGGGCAGGCGGATCTCCCCCGATGTCCGGGTGGAGGCGGTGTTTTCCCTGGGGCTGGATCTTTATTTTCTCCGGGAGACCCGGCAGGCGGCCGAGCGCCTCCGGTGGGCGGCGGACCAGGCCGGGGGGGGGGGCCGCCGGGCGAAGGCCCTCTACTATCTGGCGAGGACCCAACTTCGCCTTCGAGACGGGTCGGGGTTCCGGAAGGTCGGGGACGAGCTCATCGCCGGCCATCCGGGAGGCCCGTGGGCGCGCCGGTTCCTCTATCTTCAGGCGAGGGTGGTCGAGGATGACGGCCGGCTGGAAGAGGCCCTCGGCCGCTACCGCCGCCTGGCGAAAAGGCATCCGGGCGCCCGGCGGGGCGACCTCGCGAGGTGGCGCATCGGGTGGATCCACTTTCGCCGGAAACGGTATCGCGAGGCCGAGCGGGTCTTCTCCGCTCTGGCGAAGGCCCGCGCCCGACGCCCCGTGGGGCAGGCCGCGCTCTACTGGGCGGGCCGCGCCGCGGAAGACCGGGCGGCTCCTGCCGAAGCCAAGCGCTACTACCTTGACGCCGGAGGGCGGGACCCGACTTCTTATTACGGGCAGCTGGCCTTCGAGCGGCTTGGCCGCAGCGGCCGGCCCTTCCGGAACGCGGGGGCGTCCGCGCCGCGGTTCCTCAAGCGTCCCGCGCTCACGCCTCAAGGGAAGCGGATCCTCCGCGGGGCCGACCGGTTGGTCCTGGCGGGGCTTTTCCGGGCCGGGGCCGATGTGTTGAAAGAGGGTGTCCCGCTTCACCCCTACTTCCGTTACCAGCGCGCGTGGTTTCTCTATCGCGCCCGGGATTTCAACGGGGCCTTCCGGGTCTTGAGCGGTCCGGTCTTTTGGAGGATGAGGATCGACGGTCGCGACTCGCCGGCGGAGTTCCGGCGGATGACGCATCCCTTCGACCGCCGGGCGTTGGGGCTCCATCCGGCGGCGGCCGGGCCGGGCGGCCGGAAGGCGACCCCGGCGGACCCCCTGTTGGTCAGCGCCGTCACGCTCGCGGAAAGCCTTTTTGATCCCAACGCCTTGTCCGTCGCCGGTGCGCGAGGGTTGATGCAGCTCATGCCGGCGACCGCCCGGCGAATCGCCCGGCGGCTCGGCCTGCCGCGTCCGTCGCCGGAGGACCTTTTCCGCCCGGATTTGAACGTCCGCCTCGGAAGCGAATTCCTGGGCCGCCTCCTGGCCCATTTCAGGGGCGCGCCCGCGCCCGCGGTGGCGGCCTACAACGCCGGCCTGGAGGCCGCCGGGAAGTGGTGGCGGAAGTACGGCCACCTGGACGAGGCTTCTTTCATCGCGATGATCCCCTACGGGGAGACGCGGCGGTACACCCGAAGGGTCATGGGGTATTACCGCCAGTATCGATTGACCTATCCGGACCTTTCGAACGGATCCCCGCGCGCGGCGGGGAAAATCGGTTCGCCATGACGTCGCGCTCGGCGCCGATTTCCGGGCGGACCTCGTCCGGAAAGGGCCTCTTCATCGGTCTCATGTCCGGCACCTCGGCGGACGGCGTAGAGGCGTCGCTGATTTCCGTCTCCCGATCGCGCAGGGCCGCCGTCCGGCTGCTCGCGCACAGGTCTTTCCTCTTTTCCAAAGGTCTCCGGGAGCGGATCCTTAGGGTCTCCGAGACGCCCGTTGTTGCGGGGCGGCCCATTACGGGTCAATCCACGGCGGACCTCACGGCGCTCCACTACGATCTCGGGGAGCGGTTCGCGGCGGCGGCCGTCGGCGTCGCGGCGGCGGCCGGAATCCGTCCGGCGGACGTGACGGCCGTCGGCTCTCACGGCCAGACGGTCTGCCACCGGCTCCCCCCCCCTCCCGTCCGCTCCGGGCGCATCGGCGCGACCCTCCAGATCGGCGAGCCCGCCGTCATCGCGGAGCGCACGGGCGTCACGGTCGTGGCGGACTTCCGCCCCGGCGACATGGCCGCGGGCGGGCTGGGGGCGCCCCTGACGCCTTACGCGCATGGTCTGCTCTTCGGGCGTCCAGACAGGCCCGTCCTCGTTGTCAACCTGGGGGGGATCGGCAACGTCACGTGGGCGCCGGCCGGTTTCGATCCGGAAGGCCCCGCCCCATCCGGGAGAGCTGTGAAAGGCGTGGGTTTGAAAGGCTTCGACACGGGTCCGGCGAACATGCTCCTAGACGCCGCCGTCCGGAAGTTCAGCCGGGGGAAGGTGGGATTCGACCGGAACGGGGAGACGGCCTCGCGCGGGGCCGTCGATGAGAAGCTCCTCGGCCGTCTTCTCGCTCATCCCTTCATCCGGCGCGGGCCGCCCAAGGCCACCGGACGGGAGGATTTCGGGGCGGATGCGCTCGAGGGGGCCGTGAGGGTGTTCCTGGGCCTCCGGAAGAAAAGGGCGATGCGGTTTCGCTCGCCGCTTTTTTGCGACTTCATGGCGACGCTGGCGGCCTTCACGACCCGCTCCATCGGACGGCAGGTCAGGCGGTTTCTGCCCGAAGCGGACGAGGTCGTCGTCTGCGGCGGCGGGGCCGAGAACCCGGTGTTGATGAAGGGGCTGGCGGCCGAGTTTCCCGACGCCCGGGTGGTCCGGTCGGATGCGCGCGGCGTCCCGGCCCATGCCGTGGAAGGCGTCTCGTTCGCGCTTTTGGCGAGGGCGGCGCTGCTGGGCGTCCCCGCCAACGTCCCGGCCGTCACCGGGGCGAGTCGGCCGGTCGTCCTCGGGAAGATCCTGCCGGCGGCGGGCGCCACGGGATCTGCGCGCTGAGAGGCGTTCCGCGCTGAAAGGCGCTCCGGGACTTTTTTTCCGCTGAAGCCGCGTTCCCATGCCTTCGCTGGAGCCTTGGCCGGGGGTTTCTTCCTTTGACACAAAAGCCAAGGCGAATTTATACTCATCGGCGCTGAATCATTCCCGGACTCCATATGGATTCGCCGCTTCTCTAAGGAAGCGGATAACGGCTGAAATCCTTACAGGGGGACCTGAGCCGATGGACCTGTTGATCAAAAACGCCCAATTGCGCGGCGAGAAGAAGCCGGTGAGCATCGGGATCAAGGACGGAACGATCCGGCGCGTCGGCCGCGTCTCGGCCAAGGTCAAGCGCACCATTGACGCCAAAGGGGGTCTCACCACCCCGGCGTTCGTCAACGCCCACACCCATCTCGACAAGTGCATGCTGGGCGAGCTCAAGCCCAACGTCTCGGGCACGTTCGACGAGGCCATCCGCAACACCCTGTATTTCCGCACCCGGTACACCGTGAAGGAAATCGCCGACCGGGCCGGGCCGGTCGTGGATCTGGCCGTGGAGTACGGGTCGACCTTCCTGCGCCTGTTCGCCGACGTCGGGACGATCGGCAAGGGGAACACGCCCGTCAGGGGGCTGCTCGAGCTCAAGCGGCGGTACGCCGACGTCATCGACATCGAGGTGGTGGCCTTCCCGCAGGAGGGGATCGTTTGCGACCCCGGCACAGAGGACCTCATGCGCGAGGCGATGGACCTGGGGGCGGATGTGGTGGGCGGCATCCCCTGGTTCGAGTGGACGGACGACGACGCCCGCGCGCACGTGGACATCTGCTTCGAGCTGGCCGAGGAGTACAAAAAGGACCTGGCCTTCCTGCTGGACGACACCGACGACGGCAATTCCCGCACACTCGAAGCCGTGGCCGTAAAGGCCCTCAAGTCGCGGTTCAGGCGGAACATCACCGTGAGCCACTCCGAGGCCATGGCGTCGTGGAACAACTCCTACGCCGACAAGGTCCTGCGCCTGGCCCGGCAGGCCAAGATCAACTTTTCGTGCAACTCCCATATCAACGTCATGCTCAACGGCCGATTCGACGACCAACCCATTCGCCGGGGCATCATGCGCGTTCGGGAGATGCTGGCCCTGGGCATCAATGTCCTGTCCTCCCAGGATGACGTCCAGGACCTGTACTACCCCTTCGGCCGGATGAACCAGCTCGAAGTGGCCTGGTTCCTGGGCCACGCCGTCCAGACCCAGACGGTGAAGGACATCGATTTCCTCTACGACGCCGTCACGGTCAACGCCGCCAAGGCCATGGGCCTGAAGAACTACGGGATCAAGCTGGGCGGACGGGCGGACATCGTGATCATCGGCCGGCCCAACGTCAAGCAGGCCATCCGCTTCATGGGGCCGGTCCGGTACACCATCCGGAACGGCGTGGTGACGTGGGACAACGGAAAGCTCGTCCGCGGGAAAAGCAGGGCGCGGAAGTGACGGGGAGTCGGCGGTGAAGATCGCCGTCCTGGGCGCCGGGGCCATCGGGTCGTATTACGGCGCGCTCCTGGCTCGATCGGGGGAAGAGGTTCATTTCATCGGCCGGGGCGATCACGTCCGGGCGATGCGGGAAAGCGGGCTCCGGGTCGAGAGCGCGTCGGAAGGGGATTTCCGGCTTCCCCCCGAATCCGTCCGGGTGACGAAAGACGCCCGCCGGGTCGGGCCGGTCGATTGGGTCCTGTTCGCCGTCAAGGGGCCGGACACGAAAGACGCGGCCGCCTCGCTTCCGCCTTTGCTGGGAAGCGATACGTTCATCCTGACCGTCCAGAACGGCGTGGACAGCGCGGAGCGGCTCTCCGAGGCCCTGGCCGAGAAGGGCGTCCGGGCGGACATCCTGCCCGGGGCGGTCTACATCGAGGCGACGCTGGTCTCGCCCGGCCTCGTCTGGCACGGGACCGGTCCGAGGCGGCTCGTCTTCGGCGAGCGGGACGACCGCCCGACGGACAGGGCCGAAAGGGTCCGGGACGCCTTTCACCGGACCGGCGTCCCCGTGGAAATGGCGGAGGACATCGACGCGGCGCTTTGGGCTAAGTTCCTGTACATCTGTCCGATGAGCGGGATGACGGCCATGACGCGAAAGGGGCTCCGGGCCGTTCTGGACCTCCCCGAATCCCGGGCCCTCTATGAATCCGCCGTTCGGGAGGTGGAGGCCGTGGCGCGGGCGCGGGGGGTGAGCCTGCCAGGGGACGTTGTGGACACGGTGATGGCCTTCTCGGAGGGCCTCACGGACATGCGCTCGTCGCTTCAGAAGGACCTGGAGGCCGGCAGGCCCCTGGAGATCGACAGCCTGGCGGGGGCAACCGTCCGTCTGGGAAGGGAAGCGGGGATTCCCACGCCGATACACGATGTCATCTACGCGTGCCTGAAGGCCCAAGACCACGGCGGGCCGGCCCCGGATCGATAAGAAGATCCGAGCTGGAGGGGGGGGGGGGGGGGGCGGGGTGCCCGGGCGGAGAAT
>JASLXW010000339.1 GCA_030740135.1 Nitrospinota bacterium | reverse complement strand
CTCCTCTCTCTCTGTTGGCCCCTGGAACTCTACTCCCTACCCAAGGAGATGTCTCACATCTATCTGAACCTATACACTCTTGCCCGAGCTGGATGGTTTGCATTGAATCGTTATTTTGCCGTGCATGCGCGAGACGGCTCGGAAAGGGCGTTTAGATATCCAACGGCTTGACGTGTTCCCCGCGAATCGTTTTTGTTGAGCCGAGTAGCAAGCCGCCGCCGGCTCCGACCCCATCAGCCCGCTAATTCCCGCGACGTATTTCCCAAAGAGGGAGTCCCTGGGATGCCTTCAAGGTTCTCCCCGGACGAGGGCTCCCTTGTCGGCGCTCTTGCTTGACAATTCCGCGTCGAAAAACGGATAAAGGACGCATCCGGTTTTTCTGAAGTGAGGTTGTCATCTTGTGCGCCCCCGCCGTCATGGTGCGCGCCCCCTAATGAAAAGGGCGGCGCGGGCGTTGCTCTTGCGAGACTCGAATCGTGCGGGTTCCCGGTGACTCGAAGGCGAGGGGGTTCGCGTGGCTCGCCGCGCTGTGTTTCGCGATCCCTTCCGTGAGCGCGGCGGGGGAGGGGGCGGCGGAGAAAATCAAATTCAACATGTCCTCCCGGGCTCATGGGTCGATCGCCGGATTCGTTGTCGCGCTGGCGAGGGGTTTTTATAAGAAAGAGGGCCTCGACGTTGACCTGAAGCGTGGATACGGCGCGCTTCGGACCGTCGACGACGTCGCCGACGGGTTGTTCCAATTCGGGTGGGGAGCCCCCGAGGGGATCGTCCTGAACCGGACCAAAGGCGGCAGGACCCTGATGGTCGGAGCGATCAACGACACCTTTACGACGGCGCTTTGCTATGACCGGGCCAAGATGACCCTCGCCAAGCCCCGGGATCTGGCCGGAAAGAAGGTCGGCGTCGCGGGATTTTCCCCCATCCGGGCCGTCCTGCCGATCCTGATGGACAACGCGGGGGCGGGCGGGGGCAAAATCGCGTATATCAAGATGAAGCCCGCGCGGACCCTCCCGTCGCTCTTTTCGGGCAAGACGGATGTTGCGGCCTGCCGGCTGGGAAGCGACGCCTCCATCGTGAAGATGGCGGCGGTGAAGAAGGGCGTCGACATCGGCGTCCGCAAGTTGAGCGACCTCTTCGGCCTGGATGTTTACGGCAACGGGATCATCACGAGCCGGGAGTTGATGGACGCCAAGCCCCGGACCATCGGCAGGTTTGTCCGGGCCTCCTACAGAGGATACGCCTGGATGTCCAGGAACATGGCCGCCGCGGCGGATCTGGTCGTCAAGCGGTTTCCGACACTCAAGCGTCCCATTGTCCTGGACCAAGCGCGGGCCACCGACAAGCTCATGAAGGGCCCGAACTTTCCGACGAAGGGCTATGGCTGGATCGACCGGGCGAAGATGAAAAGGACGCGCGATTTCACCATCGCCGCGTGGAACATCAAAATGGACATCCCGCTGGATGAGATTTACACGAACCGGTATCTGGCGGGGTCTCCGATCCAGTAGCCGCCGGGCCGGGCGGGGGGCCGTGGATGAGCAACATCGGAAAGAACGTCCCTCGGGTCGATGGGTGGCCGAAGATCCTGGGAGAGCCGATCTACACCGGCGACATGAAACTCCCCGGAATGCTCCACGGCGCCATCCACCGGAGCGCCCACGCCCACGCGCGAATCCGCGGGGTCGATGTCTCCGGCGCGAAAGCCGCGCCGGGCGTCCGGGCCGTCGTCACCGGCCGGGCGTTTGCGGAAATGCCGGGGGTTGACCCTTACTTCGGGATGATCTTTCCGGACCAACCCCTCCTCGCCATCGATAAAGTCCGCTTCATCGGCGAGGCCGTCGCCGCCGTCGCCGCCGACACACAGGAGCAGGCCGAATCCGCCGCCGCCCTCGTCCGCGTCGATTATGATCCGCTCCCCGTCGTCGATGACGTCCTGGCCGCGGCGCGGCCGGGCTCGCCCATCTTGCACGATATCGTCCGAAACGGCCCCTTGTTCCCCTTCATCCAGGCCAGCCATCACGGTCCGGACAGCAACATCTGCACGCACTACCGGCAGCGGGTGGGGGACGTGGACCGGGCGTTCGCCGAGGCTGAACGGGTGTTCGAGGACACGTTCACCTCGCCCCCCGCCCAGCACGCTCACCTCGAGCCCCACGCCGCCCTGGCGCGGGTGGACCGGGGCGGCCATGTCACGGTCTGGACCTCGACGCAAAGCCCGTCCTCCAGCCGGCTGTGGCTGGCCGCGATGTTCGGCGCGCCCCAGAATCAGATCCGGGTGATCTCCCCCTACCTGGGCGGCGGGTACGGAGGAAAGATCTACCTGAAAATGGAGCCCTTCGCCGTTCTTCTCGCCAAAGTGACGAGGCGGCCCGTGCGGGCCGTCATCCGCCGGGAGGAGGTTTTTTACGTGTGCTCCAAGCACGGCGCGGCCGTAAAGCTCAAGACGGCCGTGAGTCCGGAGGGCCGGATTTCCGCCCAGCAATTCGAGATCTACTACGACTGCGGGGCCTACGCCGAGAGCGGTCCCCGCGTGGCCTGGAAGGCGGCCTCCACGGCGAACGGACCGTACAAGATCCCCAATTGCCGGATCGATTCCCACCTTGTGTACACCAACAAGACGCCGGCCGGGGCCTTCCGGGGCTTTGGGGTCCCCCAGATCACCTTCGCCCAGGAATCCCACATGGATCAGGTCGCCGAATACCTGGGCCGCGACCCCGTGGACCTGAGAATGGAGTACGCCCTTCAAGAGGGCGACCGATACCCGACCGGAGAGGTCCTGGATTGCGTCTCGATCAAGGAATCCCTCCAGGGCGCGGCGGATGCCTTCGGCTGGAAGGGGAACGCAAAGGCCTCCTCCCCTGATTCGGAGGGCGGGCTTGCCCGGGGCAGGGGCGTGGGCCTGGCGATCAAGACCACCGCCACGCCCTCGGGCTCCGAAGCCACGGTGATCCTCAACCCCGACGGCAGCGCGGAGGTCTTCGTCAGCACGGTCGAGATGGGGCAGGGATGCGATACCGTCCTGTCCCAGATGACGGCCGAGAACCTGGGGATTTCCGTGGAGCAGGTCCGGTTGGTTCGGCCCGACACGGATGCCACGCCGTTCGACATGGGGACGGCCAGCAGCCGATCGACTTACCACATGGGCAACGCCATCCACCGGGCCACGGCGGAGATTCGCGGAGAGTTGTTCGCCGCCGCGTCGGAGCTTTTGGAGGTCCCGCCGGATCAGCTCGACTTGGCCGGGGGGAAGGTGTTCGTGCAAGGGTTTCCGGACAGGGGGCTTTCCCTCCCCGAGGTTTTCCTGAAGGCGATGTCCAAACCGCCGGCGGGTTATCTCATCGGCCGGGGGGCCTTCCAGACCCAGGCGACGCTCGAGGACCCCGAGACGGGCCACACCGACAAGCTGAGCGTCAACTGGACGTCCAGCGCGGCCTTCGCCGAAGTCGAGGTGGACCCCGAGACGGGGGCCGTTCGTGTGACGCGTCTGCACCTGGCCGGCAACGTGGGCAGGGCCATCAACATGAGACATTGCGAGCAGCAGCTCGTGGGGGCCGCGACGCTAAACGTCGGCCTGACGCTCTTCGAGCACATGGACTACCGGGACGGCCAGCTCACAAACGGCAGCTTCCTGGAGTACATGATGCCGACGTTCGACGACGTTCCCGGCGATTTCGTTCCGGTTGTCCTGGAAGAGGCGCACCCCACCGGGCCGTTCGGGGCCAAAGGGGTGGGGGAGACCGGGTGCATCGCGACGACCCCGGCCATCATCAACGCCATTCACGATGCCGTGGGCGTCCGGGTCCGCGACCTCCCGGTGACGCCGGAAAAGGTCCTCCGGGCAATCCGGGAAGCGAAAGAGGCCGAAGCGCCCGCCTGACGTTGAGGGCCGCATCAGGGGAGAATCGAAACACCATGGTCCTTCCGGCCTTTCGGCTGCATTCTCCGGATTCCGTGGACGAGGCCTGCCGCATCCTCGCGGATCAGGGGGAGGACGCGGTTCCCGTCGCGGGTGGAACGGCCCTGCTGATCCTCATGAAGGCGGGACTGGCCGCCCCTTTCCACCTGGTCAACCTGTGGGGGCTCCGGGACCTGGCGGGGATCCGCTTCGATCCCGATGAAGGGTTGCGTATCGGCGCGCTTTGCACCCACCGGAGCGTCGAGCGGGATGAAGCGGTTCTCGCACGTTATCCCATCCTGGCCGACACGTACCGCCGCGTGGCGAACGTCCGGGTCGGAACCGCGCCACCGTCGGCGGCAATCTCGCGCACGGCGATTATCGCCTCGATCCGCCGGCCCCGCTGATCGCCCTGGACGCCCGCCTGCGACTGCACGGCCCCGGCGGGGACCGGGAGGTCCCGCTGGCCGACTTCTTCCAGGGATACTATGAGGTGGACAAGGGGCCGGCCGAAATCCTGACGGGGGTTTTCGTTCCTCCGCCCCCGGAGGACTCGCGGGGGATCTACCTCAAGTTTGTCGGCAACGCCGCGGCCGATTGGCCGATCCTGGCCGTGGCCGCTCTTGTCCGAACCGCCCCGGGCGGCGAGGTTGAAGACATCCGGGTCGTTCTCTCGTGCGCGGCGGCGACGCCCATGAAGGTTTCGGGCATCGACGACCTGGCGCACGGCCGTCCGCTCGACGCGGAGCGGATCGGGGCGATGGCCGATTCGGCCGCCTCGCAGGCGGACCCCATCGAGGACGCCCGCGGGTCGGCCTGGTACAAGCGGGAGATCATCCGCGTACACGTTCGCCGGGCGCTGGAGCGGCTCTCGAACGGTTCGGGAGACTGAGAGATGACTTCGGAAAACCGGGC
>JASLXW010000338.1 GCA_030740135.1 Nitrospinota bacterium | reverse complement strand
GGATGAAGTTCTCCGCCATGTTCCTTTTCACCGCCCTGTGGATCCTCATCGTTTACGCGCCGATCTGCCACTGGGTGTGGGGCGGCGGCTGGCTCGCCAAGCTTGGGGTCATGGACTTCGCCGGTGGCCTCGTCGTGCACCTGAGCGCCGGCATGGCAGCGCTCCTTGTTGCGATCCAACTCGGCCGCCGCAAGGGCTTTCCAACGGACATCAAACCACCGCACAACCCGGGCATGACGATGGCCGGTGCGTGCATGCTCTGGGTCGGCTGGTTCGGGTTCAACGCTGGCAGCGCCCTAGCCGCCAATGGTAGCGCGGGCATGGCGATGACAGTGACCCACATCGCGGCCGCCACAGCCTCGCTGACGTGGATGTTCGTCGATTGGATCAAACAGGGAAAACCCACCCTCGTCGGTATTGTCACCGGCGCCATCGCGGGCCTAGCGACAATCACGCCGGCATCCGGCTTCGTGGGTCCGGTCGGTGCCATCATCATAGGCTTCGCTGCCGGTATCGTCTGCTCCTACGCGGTTAATATAGTCCGGGAGAAGTGCAAGGTAGACGACTCCCTCGATGTTCTCGCCGTGCATGGAGTAGGGGGTGCGTTGGGCATCATTCTGGTCGCGTTCTTCGCTGCCGAAAATCTAGGTGGCCTTGGCTTGGCCAAAGGCATGACAATCGGCAAGGCTCTTGGGGTTCAAATTGTGGGCGTGGTAGCCACTGGCATCTGGGCTGTGGTGCTGACCTTCATCATTCTTAAGATAGTCAACGCTCTCGTCGGTCTGCGCGTCGACGAGGAACACGAGGTCCAAGGACTGGATCTCGCGACCCACGGCGAACGAGGCTACGAACTCTGACCCCACCACAAGGTGTCGCCGCAACCATCGAGGGCGCTGTGCGAGCGTTTTGTATCTACAAAACCACGAACTAAAAAGCGTCTACAGGAGATATTCAGATAGTCCTTGCCGTGGCGAAATCCCCGGGTCCAAAGGACTGAAGAAACTCCACGGTCTTGTGGCGCTGCTTTGCCGGTTGGAATAGCCGTATCTTCAACAAAAACCACAATCTGACAACTGGGTGCGCCTACCTCTTGGATCTTCCGCTATTAAGTTAGTCCATAGGGTTCTCGTACGCGCTGGAAACAAAACTAATCCACCCTTGCCTGTAAATATCTCCCGTAAAACCTATTCCTGATACAAATTTCCGAGGAACCATTCTGCCTCCGGAGACCTGCGAGAAAATTCCGTTCGTTCAGACGCCCCTCACCCAATATGTAAATCTGTAGGCAGGCATACCTCGATTTTGTATTGAATACGTTCGAAATTCTTTTAGGCACTGGACCTCTGATGACAATTTGCCAGCGCGGAGCCGTTTTGTGAGCGAAGCCATGTAGCCCTCGGGGTGATCTCAGTTACATCTATCCCGCTGAAGGAACGAGTGGGTGGGCAATGCAGTGTCCAAAATCACAAGCGCCGTGACAGCGGAAGAGAAGATGAATCCGGTAACCAATGAAGAAGATGACCAGACGGGATAAGGTATACTGCCACTATTGCCCAAAGGGCACCAGATTCGGAGAGAATAAAAAGGGGCTGGGATCAGTTTCTCCTCAATATTCAAACATGATCTCAAACAAACTGCCAGATTGTAAGAAACCCAAGGTTTTGAAAGGTGCAGCTATTTTAAATCCAGCCCAGATTTTTCTTCGAAATGCGCTCAGAATCCACAAAACTGGAACTGAAAAAATTCAATATCTTTTGTTGACATATGTTGTTAATCGTTATTTAATGCTAGCGGGGCTCTGGATGGATGTGTTCTGACACTTGCCCCTCCTTCCCTGCCAGGTTGACCCAACCGCACCGCCGGTTGGGATGAGTCTAGTCCTGCATTCCTGTCTCGGCTACAAGATGAGGCGTGGAGCCGTCTGGATCCTTAGCTGATGGATTCGGCATGCAGGAGAGTTAGTTTCCGCGACCTGGCGAGCCAAACGCGGAATCGTTGGTATGTAACAATTAGGGAACCTAAGGGGGAGGAAGCCATGGCAATGGCTCCAGAAGAACCCAGACAGCTCTTGTATGGGATTGACGACGTTCCGTCGACAGGGCGATCGATCGCCTTCGGTCTCCAACACGTTCTCACGATGTTCGGCGCCACGGTCAGCGTCCCTTTGATCCTCAAGGGCGCCCTTGGATTTGATGCCGTGCAAACAGGCATCCTCGTCACGGCGGTCATGCTGTGCTCGGGGGTCGCGACAATTCTTCAGGTAACAATCGGCAGCCGGTTGCCCATCATTCAGGGCGTCTCCTTCTCTTTCCTGGCCGCTTTCTTTTTCATCGCCGGCCAGTTCAAAGGCCCCGAAGCGATGCAATACATCGCGGGAGGGATACTGTTGGGCGCCATCGTGGAGATGGCCGTCGGTTGGGGGCGCCTCGTCGGATTGGTCCGGAAAATCCTCACCCCGATAGTGATCGGTCCGGTGATCATGCTCATCGGACTGGCGCTATTCGCCGTCGGCGCGCCGCAGGCGGGACTTCACTGGCCAACCTCCATCCTGACCATCTTGTTGATCTTCTTGTTCTCGCAGGTCTGGTCTAAGAAAAGCCTGCTGCTGCGGATGTTCCCTATCTTCATGGCCATCTTGGTGGTTTGGGTCCTAAATCTCATCCTGAGCCAAGCGGGAGCGTATGGACCCAAGCATCCAGGCTACATCAACCTTGGCCTGGTCGGCGCCGCGCCATGGTTCAAATGGAGCACAGATAGCATCATCCTGCCCTGGGGCCCGCCGAAGTTCCATATCGGGTTCTTCTTCGCCATCCTGGCGGGATACCTGGCGTCGATGATTGAGAGCTTCGGCGACTACCACGCCATTGCTGCTACTGCACGCGCACCCAGGCCCACCAACGAACAGTTAAACAAGGGCATCGGGGCCGAGGGATTAGGGTGCTTTATCACTAGTCTGCTCGGCGGATTTGCCAGTACGAGTTACTCGGAAAACATCGGGCTGGTCGGCATCACGCGGGTGGCCTCCCGACGCGTAGTCTTCATGGCCGGGATCATTCTCATCGCCTTGGGGCTCATCTCCAAATTCGGAGCGATCATCTCCACGGTTCCGGCCCCCTTGGTCGGTGGGCTCTACTGCGCGCTATTTGGCCTCGTTGCAGCCATCGGTATCCAGCAGGTGGCCAAAGCCGATCTCCACTCCGACCGAAATCTGTTGATCATCGGGTTCATCCTCTTCATGGGGCTGAGCCTGCCCGCGTACATGAACGGTCTTCCACCCTTCAAGGTCGACGGTGCGGCCAGAATGCGGGCCATCTTCGGAAGCGGGTTAGGAAACATCATCGTTTCTCTGGCCAGCAGCGGAATGGCCGTGGCAGCGATCCTGGGGCTAATCCTGGACAACTGGATTCCGGGAACAAATAAAGAGCGGGGTGTCGAAGCGGTCGAACAGGAACCTAACGCCCCCATCACGTAAGGCGGGCGGGCGCAAAAGCACGGTCCGCTCTCAGGTCGATACGCGAAGGAGGCCCCCAGGGGCCTCCTTCGTTTTTTCATGCCGGCGCATGGATGCGTGTCCACGCAACCCGGCCGCGGAACCCCCGCCGGCACCGTCTCGTCCGGGACCACCGCCGTCGAACCGGATGCGTCCGGAGGTCTTAAAGCCGCGCGCTATCTGAGGCCGAACAGACGTTGGGCGTTCCGGTAAGCGACTCCGCGCGCCGTCTCCGGGCGCAGGTAGGGAAGCAAACCGGCGCGGACCATGCGTATCGCCCCCTCATACTCCTCGCGGCTGTGGGCGTCGGTCCCAATCATGAAGCGATCCGGAAAATCCTCGATGAGCCGGCGCCAGGCGGCGGCCGGCCCCGCCGAGTCGAAGATCAGCTTCACGGGGAAGCGTTCGACCAAACGGTTCCGGAGGACAGGCGGATAGCGGAAGGAAAGCTCACAAAAAAGGTTCGGGTTTCGGGCGAGGAGGGGGCGCACGTCCGACGCGGCGGAGTTTGACCCGCAGTGATTCCAGAGAACGCGGCCGCGGCGGTCGCTCGCCAGCAGCCGCTCCAGTTGGGCCGCACTGTCCGCGTCGGGTTCCATATGAATGGTGATGAAGGCCCCGTACCCGGACGCCAACGCGTAGAAACGGCGGATGGCGGGGGCGTCGGCCCGGATTTTTCGCCGGAGCCCGGGATTCGACGAGGAGCGCCGGTTGTTGACGAAAATTTCGCCTATCCCCTTGATGCGCCCCGCCCTGAGGTCCTCCTCCGTCCGGCGCAGAAGGTCCCTGAACGCCGGGTTTTCCGCGTCCTCCAGGGCCGATACGCCGCCGGTCCGGTAGACGCGGTTGAGCTCTGCCTGCCCCCCAAACGCGATGAGCCGGCCTCCGAGCACCCGCGCATAATCGACCCACGCGGCGCGCCCGCCCCGTTTCGCTCCGGACCCGGCCCACCGGACGCCGCTGCGATCCATCCGGTCTTTGATTTCCGACGGGGAAATTCCGGGGTCGGGATGCAGATGAAGGTCCGCGATGGGAAGGGTCCGGACCAGCTTTGAACTTTCCGGATTCATTTGCGCGGTCTCGCAGCCCGACAAAGACAACACCGCCAGCGCGGCGGCCACCATCCAACCCCGCTTACGGCCCCCGGAAATCCCCCCCGCATTGCTTTTTCCAGTCGAGATCATGAACGGTCTTTCCTCCTCATGGCGTGCGCCCACCCGGCCCCGCACCACGTGGACTTCCCTTTCCATCGGATCCGGCGAAAACCTCCCTCGGGGAACCGCCGGATCGGCATCGATCAATCTAGGCTTTTCATCCGGAACTTCAATGGTGATCAAACTTTTTC
>JASLXW010000337.1 GCA_030740135.1 Nitrospinota bacterium | reverse complement strand
CTTCGCCGCCTTCATGGCCGAGAACAACGTCAAGCTCGTCATCCTCGTGGACGACGATATCGACGTGTTCAACGAGCCGGAAGTCCTGTGGGCCGTCATGAGCCGCTTCGAGGCCGACCGGGACCTGATCGTCATGCCCAACTGCCTGGGGAACAAGGTCTACCCAACGTCCTACAACATCACGCGGGACGGCCTCGGCACCATGAACACCAAGGTCATCATGGACGCGACCCGACCCGCCCCGCCGACGGAATTCCCGAAGCGGGCCCCCCACCTCCTCCCTCCCACTGTCTTGTTGGTCCCGCCCCCGCCACCCCCCCCCCCCCTCCACTCCAACGTCTCCTCTTCCGGCGCGCCCCCCCCCTCCCCGAATTCCACCACCGTGGAGAGACGCCCGTGAGTGACGACCTGCGCTGGATCGGACGCCCGACGCCCACGTTGGAGTCCCTCGCCAAGGTGCGGGGACGGGCCGATTTCGTGACGGACCTCCGGCTCCCCCGCATGCTGTTCGGGTGCGTCCTGAGAAGTCCCCTCCCCCACGCGCGGATCGCCGGCCTCGACACCGCCGGGGCCGCCCGGGTCCGGGGCGTCCGGGCCGTCCTGACCGGGCGCGACATCCCGCCCGTCCGCTGGGGATCCCAGGTCAAGGACCAGACCGCCCTCGCCATGGACCGCGTCCGGTTCATCGGGGAAGAGGTGGCCGTCGTCGCCGCCGACGACGAGGACGCCGCCCGGGAGGCGATCGAGCGGATTCGGGTGGATTACGAGCCTCTCCCCGGCGTGTACACCATCGACGAGGCCCTGGCGGAGGGGGCGCCCCAACTTCACGAGGGCGGCCCGGGCAACGTGGCCGCCCGGCGGACCCTCCGGCGCGGAGACCCGGACGAGGGCCTCAGGCGATCGGCCGCCGTCTACGAGAACGTCTTCGAGACCTCCATGCAGTACCAGGGCTACCTGGAGCCCATCGGAACGGTGGCGGACGTGGACGCCTCGGGGAAGGTGACCCTCTACGCCGCCGTCCAGAACCTCTTCCCCTGCCGGGAAAGGGTGGCGAAGGCCCTCGAGGTCCCGGTCTCCGGGGTCCGGGTGATCCAGCCGCACGTGGGCGGGGCCTTCGGGGGGAAGATGGCCGACGAGCCGAACGCCATCCTGGCCGCCCTCCTCGCCCGGGCCGCCGCACGGCCGGTCAAGCTGGTGAACCTCCGGACCGAGGAGTTCCGGGCCGCCCGGCCGCGGGTGCCGATCCGCATCCGGATCCACGTCGGCGCGGCGGCGGACGGGAGGGTCCTCGCCAAACGGACCCATATCCTGGGGAACGCGGGGGCCTACTGCGGGCGAAGCATGGGCGTGCTGAACAATACGCTTGTGCGGATGGACAACTGCTACCGGATCCCCGCCGTCAGCGCCGACGCCCGCTCGGTCTACACCAACCACCTCCCCACCGGGTCGTTCCGGGGGATGGGCAACCCGCAGATGGTGTTCGCCCTGGAAGCCTGCTTCGACCACCTGGCCGAGGCGCTCGGGATCGACCCGGTCGAGTTCCGCCTCCGAAACGCCGTCCGCGAGGGCGACACCTCCGTGCACGGCTGGAAGATCAACAGCTGCGGCCTCTCGGAGTGCATCCGAAAGGCCGCCGGGATCGCCGGATGGGCGGAACACCGCAAAGCGGCGCCGCGCTCCGGCGGCCCTGCCGGTCCGGCGAAGGCGCGGGGCGTGGGGATGGCCTGCGCGATTCACGTGAGCGGAAACCGCTCCGCGGGAAACTGGGACGGCGCCAACGCCGAGGTCCGCGTTCACGAGGACGGGCGGGCGACCCTCGTCATCGGGGAGGGGGACATCGGCCAGGGCGCCAACACCGTCCTCGCCCTCATCGCCGCCGAAGCCATGGGCCTGCCCCTGGAGCACATCCGTCTCTCCCCCGCCGATACGGACCTGACCCCCGTCGGGCTGGGGGCGCGGGCGAGCCGGCTGACATTCATCGCCGGCAACGCCGTCCGCCGGGCAGCGGAGAAGGCCAAGACCGAGCTCCTGGCGATGGCTTCGGAGCGTCTGGAGATCGCCCCCGAGGACATGGACATCCGCGACGGGCGGATCTCGGCGGCCGGGAGCGGAGACCGGGGGCTCACCGTGGAAGAGTTGATGGGCGACCCCGATTGCCGCCCGGGCGAGCGGCCCATCGTCGTCCGGGCCACGTTCGACTCCCCCTCGAGCGAGCCGGACGAAACCCGGTACGGCAACGTCTCCGGGGCCTACACCTTCACGGCCCAGGCGGCGGTCGTCGAGGTGGACCGGGAGACGGGACAGGTGGACGTCCTCCGGCTCATCGCCGCCGACGACATCGGAAAGGCCCTGAACCCGCTGACGGCCGAGGGGCAGGTCGAGGGAGCGGTCATCCAGGGGATGGGCTGGGCGTTGTTCGAGCGGATGATCCACGACGGGGGGGAAATCGTCAACGGAAACCTCGCCGATTACCCCCTGCCCAGGGCGGAGGGATCTCCCAGGGTGGAGACCGTCCTCGTCGAGACGAACGACCCCATCGGCCCCTTCGGGGGGAAAGGGGGATCGGAAACCCCCATCGACCCCACGGCCGCCGCCATCGCAGGCGCCGTTTACAATGCCATCGGCGTCCGGATGACCTCTCTGCCCATCACGGCCGAGAAGGTGCTGAAGGCCCTGCGCGCGGAGGGGGGCGCCACAGCCTACTGAGCCAACCCATATTGCTGCACAACACACTTGTTTTGCCGCCGGACCTCCCCGTGATTGCGTCCCCTGAACCTGGAATTTATTTCTTCCATCGTTCGGGTATACTCCACGAGAGAACGCGGAAAGAAGCATTCACGACGCTCAGGCGGGAGGAATCCGATGCCGACGGCCGCCCCAAAGGGAATGACCGAGACCGGTCTGTGGCCCCAGCTTCGGGACTACTGGCTGCCGGCCGCCTTCAGCAAGGAGGTTGGCGAGGAGCTTCACATCAAGGGGCCGGACGCCGTCGCCCTGGCTTACCGGAGGTTCCTCGGGGAGCTGGGGGTCGAGTAGACGGCGATTTGACGCCACCTCCGGTTCCCCCCCGGACCCCCGAACGGAGAACCCTCATGCCCTTTGACGACCCCCGCGATTTTCTCGAATTCCTGGAGGAGCGAAAGGAACTCCTGCGGATCACCGCCGAGGTGGATCCGAAGTTCGACATCGGCGCTTACATCCGCAAGACCTCCGACCAGCAGGGGCCGGCCCTGCTGTTCGAGAACGTCAAGGGAAGCGACATGGCCGTGGCCGGGGGGATCTTCGCCACGCGGAACCGCGTCCTCATGGCCATGGAGACCGACAAGGAGGCGGTTTACGAGCGCTTCTACGACGGGGTGACAAATCCCATCCCGCCCCGCCTGATCGAGACCGGCCCTTGCAAAGACGTCATCCTCAAGGGGGAAGCGGTCGATCTCGAAACGCTGCCCATCCCCACCTACGCCCTCAAGGACGGCGGCGCCTTCATCACCCACGGCGTCCAGATCAGCAAAGACCCGGAGACCGGGACGAAGAACGCCTCCATCTACCGGATGCCGCTTTAGGGCAAGCGCCAAATGGGCATCCTGTGCGAGGGGTACCACGACCTCTACCGCCAATACGTCAAGGCCGAAGCCAAAGACGAGCCGCTCGAGGTGGCCGTGGCCCTCGGGGTGGACCCCGTGATCATGCTGGCCACTCAGGTCCGCGCGGGGTACGGCCAGGACGAGATGGAAATCTCCGGGGGCCTGCGTCGCAAGCCGGTGGACCTGGTGAAATGCGAAACCGTAGACTTGGAAGTCCCGGCGACGGCGGAGATCGTGATCGAGGGCCGGATGATGCCCCACCATCGGGAATCGGAAGGCCCCTTCGGCGAATATTCCGGATATTACGGTCCGGCGGCCATGCGTCCCGTTGTGGAGATCACCGCCGTGACCCACCGGAAGGACCCCATCTACCACGCCGGCCTCACGGGCGAGCCGATGACGGAAAACCATTTCATCAAGGTGCTTCCCTACGAGATGACGATGTACAAAGACCTGAAGGCGGGGTTTCCGGGCGTAAAGGCCGTCCACTACACGGCGGCGGGTTGCTGCGAGTACATGGTCTATGTCAGCCTGAAAACGACCTTTCTGGGAGAGGGCCGCAATGTCCTCATGGCGATCCTGGGGAATGTCCTGCACCCCAAGGTCGCGGTGGTGTTGGACAACGACATCGACATCTTCAAGGACGAGAAAGTCCTGTGGGCCGTCACAACGCGCGCCCGGCCGGCCGAGGACGTCATCATCGTCCCCAAATATCCCAGTCCCGCACTGGACCCGACGGCGCCGGAGGGCACGCTGAGCTCGGCCATGGGGATCGACGCGACCCGGCCCTACGGGGAGCCTTTCCCCGAGGCGCCGACCCACCCGGGGCTCGAGAGCGTCCCCGACCTACTGGCGATGATGCGCGGCGCAGGCGGATGATAGAGATGTATCGCGGAGGCTGAGGGTCAACCAACCCGCGCCACACCCCTTTCCACCACAGGTTTGACCTCACCGAATTTCAGGCGGTGGACGGGATCAAGCAACGAAACGACTTAAAAGGAGGAGTCCATAAGATGGCAACGATTCAGCCGGTGGAGATCCAGGTCGGCGGAAACCCGGTCCCCGCATACTTGTCCGTGCCTCAGGGCGGGGAAAATCATCCGGGGATCATCATCTTGTCCGAGATCTTCGGCGTCAACCAGAACATCCGGAACGTCTGCACGTACTTGGCGGACCGGGGGTACGCCGCGATTGCCTTGGACCTCTTCCACCGTGAAGCGAAGCCCGTCACGCCGTACGCCCAAACCCCGCT
>JASLXW010000336.1 GCA_030740135.1 Nitrospinota bacterium | reverse complement strand
GGCCCTTCCGCGCATTGACGGCAGGCCCAAGGCGACCGGCGCGTCAAGCTACGCGGCCGATTTTTCGATGCCCGGCTGCCTCCACGGCCGAATTCTGCGCAGCCCCTATCCCCACGCCCGCATCCTGAACATCGACACCTCCAAGGCGGAGGCCGTCAAGGGGGTCAAGGTCCTCCTGACGGCCCGGGACCTGCCCGATGTCGATTACGGCATGTGGATCCTGGACCAGCGACTCTTTCAACCCGACAAGGTCCGATACATCGGAGATGAGGTGGGCGCCCTGGCGGCCGAAGACGAGGACGCCGCCCAGGAAGCCCTGGACCTGATCCGGGTGGAATACGAAGCGCTTCCCGCCGTCTTCGAATCCGAGGACGCCCTGAAGCCCGGGGCCCCTTTGGTCCACGAGGACTTCGCCCGACACAAGACCCATTTCGACGCGGTCGGGCGCGAGGGAAATCAGGTCTGCAAGGTCCGCTTCGGCTACGGCGACGTCGAGGCGGGGCTTTCCGAGGCGGATGAGGTCATCGAGAACCGGTTCACCACCCACGCCCACCACCCGACCTACCTGGAGCCGCACGCGGCCCTGGCGAGCTGCGACGCGGCGGGGATCCTGACGGTTTGGACGACCACCCAGGGGGTCTCCAAGGTCCAGGAATGGATCGCCATGCTCCTCGACCTTCCAATGACCCGCGTGCGCGTCATCGGGACCGCGGTCGGCGGGGGATTCGGGGGGAAGAAGCCCCGCGCCGACCTCTATGCCGCCGCGCTCGCCTTCAAGGCGCGCAGGCCCGTCCGGATCGTCCTCGGCCGCGAGGAGGACCTGGCGGTGACGTACAAGCGCCATCCTTCCGTCATCGATATCCAATCGGGTGTAAAGCGCGACGGCGCCCTCACCGCCTGGGATTTTCGGATCGTCCTGAACACGGGCGCATACGCCGATCACGGTCCCTCGGTCCTGTCGTTCGGCGCGTTTCACGCCCGGGGGCCCTACAGGACGCCGCACGTGAACATCGAGGGACGGCTGGTGTACACCAACCGGAACGTCAGCGGCGCTTTCCGGGGGTACGGCAATCCCCAGGTCGCCTTCGCCGTCGAATCCCAGATGGACATCATCGCCCGGACCCTCGGAATCGATCCGGTGGAGCTTCGCCGCAACAACGGCGTCGGGCCGGGCGACGCCATGGTGAACGGGCAGCGGTATCCCGAGGTCTGGTTCCGGGACACCCTGGATCGGGCCGTCGAGGCGTTCGGGTGGGAAAAACCCAAAGCACCGCCGGCCGACGGGCGCAGGCGGGGGATCGGAATCGCCGCCGGCTCCCACCCATCGGGGGGATGGAGCTCCTCCGCGACGGTCAAGTGGATGGCCGACGGGACCCTCCAGGTCGTGACCGGGACGATAGAGATCGGCGCGGGAGAATACACCGTCGCCGCCCAGGTCGCGGCCGAGGCCGCCGGCGTCCCCTACGAGAAGGTGCGCGTCGTCGCGGCCGATACGGACATCACCCCCTACGAGCAGTTCACCGGCGCAAGCCGATCGACCTTCACCATGGGCCAGGCGGTCCGACTGGCGGCGCTGGACGCCCGCGAGGAGCTGCTCCGACGCGCGGCCGAGCTCCTCGAAGCCCCGGTGGAAGACCTGGACACCGGCCGGGAGCGGGTCTTCATCGCCTCCGCCCCCGACCGGGGCGCGACCTTCGCCGAAGTGGCCAAGGCGGCCAATCTCCACCAGGACGGCCCGATTTTGGGGAAGGCCTCGTGCTCCCCGGCCGCGCCGCCCGCCGTCCGGGAATACTGGGAAGGGGCGCCCATGCACGAGTTCCCCGCCCACGGCTATGCCGCCCACATCGCCGAGGTCGAGGTGGACGAAGAGACGGGGACGGTCGAGCTCATCCGGCTCATCTGTGCGCACGACGTCGGCCAGGCCGTCAACCGCGGGGGCTTGGAGGGTCAAATCGAGGGAGGGGCCGCACAGGGGATCGGCTTCGCCCTCGTCGAGGAGATGCGTTACGAGGGGGGCGTCCTCGCCAACGGGACACTCGTCGACTACAAGATCCCCAACATCCTGGACGTTCCGCCCATCGAGTATCGCTTTATCGAGAAGGCCGATCCCCACGGGCCCTACGGCGCGAAAGGGGCGGGCGAGTCCGTCCTCGTCCCCACGGCCCCGGCTATCGCAAACGCCGTGTATGACGCCGTGGGCGCACGGATCAAAGACCTTCCCCTCACGCCCGACAAGGTGCTGCGGGCCCTCCAGAAGATTTGAAAGGGCTGATAAGGCCGGCCATGAGCCGCTTACGGGGCGACCCGGACCGTTCAACCCCGCCATTGGGAGACGTCGCGTGATCATCCAGGGAAAACACAAATTCAAAGCCGGCCGCCAGGCCGTGTGGGACCAGCTCATGGACGCCGACGCCCTGGCGGCCGCGATACCGGGCTGCCGGGGATTGACGGAGACGGGGCCGGGCGCGTTCGAAGCCGAGCTCAACATCGGCGTGGCCCCGGTGAAAGGCGAGTTCTCCGGGTTGGTGAAGCTAGAGGACGTGAACCCGCCCGACGACTACCGGATGGCCATCGAGGGAAGCGGGGCGCCGGGTTTCCTGAGGGGAACGGCGCACATCCGCCTGGAAGCCGACGGCGACGACACACGCCTCGAGGTCGACGGGGAGGTTCAGATAGGCGGCGTCATCGCCGGCGTCGGACAGCGGATGCTCGGCGGCATCGCCAAGCTCCTGATGGGCCAGTTCTTCAAGGCTCTTGAAGGCCAACTGGCCGGGCGGAGCTGAGCGGCGCCCGCTATCCAGCGCCGACCCCCGGTCACCCTTGCATCCAAACGGTTGGTGAGAAATCCGGTCTATCCACCGACAGACGCCGGGACATCCGCGCGGAAGTGGGGCATCACTTCTTTCGCGAACACCTCGATGTTCTTCATCGTGAGGTCTTGGCGAAGACTTCCGAAATGGAGGAGCACGACCAGCAGGCCGATGCTGGCCTCTTTTTGAAATTCGCTGAGCCGCTCCCGGACGGTCGCGGCGCTGCCGACGAGGATCATGCCCTTGTCGTTCATGTCGCAAGGGTCATGCCGCTTGTCCCCAACCGATTTGTCCCCCATCACCCGGGACATGGATTGATCGGAGAGGTAGCCCGGCGGGAAAAATTGCTGGAAGGGCCGCTTCAGGAGCTTGTTGAACAGGAAATCGATGTGTGGCCCGGCCTCCTCCCAGGCTTTCTCGTCGGTCTCGGCCACGTAGAGGGGGACCGCCCATCCCAACTGCTCGGGCGGGGCCTCGTAGCCGAAGTTTCGGGCCTGGTTCTTGTATTCGCCCAGGATCCGCTTCACTGTCGTGAAAGGGCTGAAGACCTGCATGTAGGGATACTTCCGCTTGGCGGCGAATTCAATCGTATCCAGGCTTCCCTGCGAGGGCATCCACACAGGAGGGTGGGACTTCTGATAGGGACGCGGCCAAGGATTCACATACCGGAAGTTGTAATGTTCGCCTTCGAAGGAAAACGGTCCCGGCTCGGTCCACGCCCGGATGATCAGGTCGTAGGATTCCAGGAACCGGTCCCGCGACGTCGTGGGGTCCATGCTGAAGGCCGTGTACTCGTCCCCCACCCCGCGAACAAACCCCGAGATGATCCGTCCCTTGGTGATCACATCCAGCATGGCCACCTCCTCCGCCACCCGCAGGGGATGGTCCCGGAGGCAGATGGCGTTGCCCAGGATGGCGATCTTCGCGCGCTTTGTCCGGCGCGCCAACGCCGCGGCCATGAGGTTGGGCGACGGCATCAGGCCGTAACAGGTCTGGTGGTGATCGTTCACGCAAACGCCGTCGAACCCCAATTGATCGGCCCGCTCGAACACATCCAGGTATTCGTTGTAGAGGGTGTGGCCCTTTTCGGGGTCATAGAGCTGGTTCGGTATCGTGGCCCAGGAGGTCCCGTACCGTTCCATGTAATCCTCCGGCATGTACGGGTAGGGCATCAGGTGAAAGAAATAGAATTGCATCGACTTCCCCCCGTGATCGGAACGACCGGACCCAAGCCGGGGTCCGCGCCGGGACGCGGACGAAAAGCGCAAAACAGTTTACCAAAACCGTGATTGACTACGGTATTGTCCAAGTCTCTTCGGGAGAGAGTGGATGAGACGGGAAAGAACCTCAGGAGGGAGTATACGTCAGGCTCCCCCTCGGAGCCTGACGTTGTAGGGGCACCCCCTTCGGCTACGGGCCGGTTGGCTCTTCGCTCAGGGCAGGCCTTGCGGGCGGTCGCGGGAATGGGCATGCCCCTCCCCTACAATGGGCGCCCTTTTCCTTGGGCGCCGCGCAGACACTCGGCGTCGCCCAAAATGCGGCCTTCCCTTGCCGCGGCGCCCAAGCCTTTACCCCCCCACGAAACCGGCGTAAGTCCAAAACCCATTACGCCGGAGCGGTTGACATACACACGAAGTATGTGTACATTGACACTGGCCGAAAGGAGGTTTCATCGAAATGCGTCGTCGGGTGAACATCACGCTCCCGGAAGAGACGATCCGGATGCTCGACGGGGTGGCCGGCAAGGGCGAACGGAGCCGCCTGATAGATGAGGCGGTGCGGCACTTCGTGAAGGCGCGCCGCCGGGAAATCCTCCGGACGCGGCTCAAGGAAGGGTCTCGGAAACGGGCTGAGCGGGACCTGCACTTGGCCGAGGACTGGTTCCTCCTGGAAGAAGAATCATGGCGGCCCGGCGCAAAATAGCCTTCCCGAAACGTGGCCAGGTGTATCTGGTGAGCTTTGACCCGACCGTGGGCAAAGAGATCAGAAAGACTCGCCCCGCCGTCATTCTCCAAAACGATACGGCCAACCGCTGGAGC
>JASLXW010000335.1 GCA_030740135.1 Nitrospinota bacterium | reverse complement strand
CCGGCTGCGCGAGTGGGAGCAGATCTATAATCATATTCGACCTCACCAGAACCTGGACTACCTGACGCCCGCCCAGGCCCTGGAAACATTCAAAAAAACGGCCCCCGTGTCTCATATGTCTTGAACCCATACACGCGGGCGGTTCATTCGGTGCTATGATGAAAGTTGGAGTCGATGCTCCGGCTCTGAATCTGATTTCCAGCCGTCACCGGATGTGTAGTAGGGGACGCCCGGTTGCCGAATGGCCCCTGCTCGGACCGGAGAATTTTTATGGGAGGGAATCCATGAGTTCCTTAAGAGTCATCGGGTCACGCGCGCCCCTGCTGGGGTCGGCGGTCAAAACGCTGGGCCAAGCCAAATTCGCGACCGATTTGACGATGCCCGGTCTTCTGCACGGCCGCGTGCTTCGAAGCCCGCACGCCCACGCGCGCATCCTGAACATCGACACCTCCGACGCGGAGAAGACGCCGGGCGTCAAGGCCGTCGTCACGGGCAAGGACCTCCCCCCGGGGGCCAGCTACGGCACGATCCGCAAGGACCAAACCGCACTGGCCATCGACAAGGTCCGTTTCATCGGCCATGAGGTGGCCGCCGTCGCGGCGGTAAGCCGGGAGGCCGCCGAGGAGGCCATCGAATGCATTCGGGTGGAGTACGAGGTCCTTCCGGCATATTTCACCCCCGAGGACGCCATGGCCGAGGGAGCGGTCCTCATCCACGACGACGCCCCCGGAAACATCAGCCACGCGCTGAATTTCGACAAGGGCGAAGACGTGGACGCAGCCTTCGCGGCGTCCGACATCGTCCTCGAGGAGGAATTCTACACCGGCACCCAGTATCACGCCTTCACCGAGCCGAACTGCACCGTCGCCGACCCGACGGACGGCAGCAAGCTGGTCATGCACGTCCCCTGCCAGAAGGTCTTCCTCGGCCGCGATCGCATCGCCATGGGGTTGGGGCTCGAGGCCTCGAAAGTGCGCCTGATTCAGCCGTACGTCGGCGGCGCGTTCGGCGGCAAGTCCATTGAAGACCCCAACGCCTTCATCAGCGGCCTCCTCGCGCTGAATTGCGGCCATCCGGTCAAACTGGAGAACCTGCGGACCGAGTCGTTCCGCGGGGCCACGCGGATGCGGGTTCCGGCCCGGGTCCGCCTGAAGATCGGCGCCATGAAGGACGGCACGCTCACCGTCCATGAGATGAACATCGTTTCCGACTGCGGCGGGTACACCGGTCCGTCGCCGGGCATCGTGAACACCATGGTCACCCGCTGGCCCTCGATCTATCGCTGGAAGGCCTGCCGGGTCATCGCGCACCTGGCTTTCACCAACAACCCGCCCAAAGGCGCCTTCCGAGGTTTCGGGACGCCCCAGACGACGGTTCCCGGCGAGATCTTGATGGACACGCTCGCCGAGGCGCTCGACATCGACGCGATGGATCTTCGCAAGAAGAACATTCTGAAGCCCCGTGAGCTCTCGATCCACAAGTGGAACGCCATCACGAACGCCCTGCCCGAGTGCATCGAGCAGGTGGCCGAGATGACCGATTGGAGGCGAAAGTCGCGGGAGAACCTCAAGAACCGCACCGGGACCAAGCGGCGCGGGATCGGGTTGGCCGCTGCCAATCACGTAAGCGGCAACCGGATCATCGCCGGCTGGGAAGGCTCCACGGCCATCCTCCAAGCGCACGATGACGGGCGGGTCGGCCTCCTGATCGGCGAAGGCGACACCGGCCAAGGGGCCCCGACGGTGCTGTGCATGTTCGCGGCCGAGGAGCTGGGCCTCGAGCTCACGGACATCGACCTCTGCGCGGCCGACACCGACGTCGCCCCTTACACCCTCGGCTCCTTCGCAAGCCGCATTACGATGATCGGCGGCAACGCCGTGCACCGGGCGGCGGTGGAATTGAGGAAAAAGCTCGCGGTGGTGGTCGCCTCCGAGTTGGAGGCCGATCCCGACGACCTCGAGTTCGAAGGGGGTCGCATCTTCATCAAAGGAGCGCCGGACCGGGGCATGACCATCGGCGAAGCGGCCCATCTGGAGCACAAGCGCACCGACGGCGGTCCGGTCATGGCCGTCGGCCACTACGAAGCGGAGAACGAGGTCATCAAGCCCCCCCTCCTCGACGGAAATGTGGCCCCGGGATACGAATTCGTCGCCCAGGTCGCCGAAGTCGAGGTGGACACGGAAACCGGTCAGGTCGATCTTCTGGATTTCGCCTCGGTGGACGATGTCGGGCGGATCGTCTCCGCCCTGGGGGCGGAGGGACAAACTGAGGGCGCCATCAGCCAGGGGATCGGCTGGGCGTATAACGAGGAGATGATCTTCGAGAACGGCCAGCCGGTCAACGGCAACCTGGCCGACTACGCCGTTCCCAAGGCCGAATCCATGCCGCCCGTCCGGCACGCGTTCATCGAGACGGACGACCCGCTCGGCCCCCACGGCGCGAAGGGCTGCTCGGAAGGGCCCGTCAACGCCGTCGGCGCGGCCATCGCCAACGCCATCTACAACGCCGTCGGCGTCCGGTGCCGAAAGATCCCCATTCGCCCCCCCGATCTGCTCAAGGCCATCCAGGCGAAAGAGGCTTCCACGGACGGGGGGGGGGGGTAGGCCGGGTTTCTCACCTACCGGGTTGGGTGACCGCCGAACCCGCGGACTTTCCGCCATCCAGCGGTTCGGCCCGCTCCGCGCGTTTCACAAGCTCCTGTTCGGCTCCGAAAATTGCACATGCGAACATGTCGGCGAAAGGTGATGCCCGGCTTCCATCCGGAGGCCGGGCGGACTCGGCCTCGACCCCGTCGCCGCGCTCGGGGCGACTCCTGTCCGGGTTGGGACGCTTCGCGGTCGCCCATCCGGGGGACTGAAGATGGGGCCTTGCCGACGGACGCCTACCCTTCTTCGGGTCTCTCATTCGGACCGGGGTCCTCGAATCCAATAGAAGACGACCGAAAAAAACATACATTCAAGGCTGGGAGGTGAAGACATGTTCACAACCCCGGTCTCAGCCGAATCCGTTCCCAACTACGTCCGGCTCTATGAGTCCGGCGAGCTGGAGCGGCGCGTCGAGAAGGCCCTGGCCTCGCTGGAGAGGTGCCGGGCGTGTCCGTGGGACTGCGACGTGAACCGGCTGAAGGACGAGACGCGGGTGTGCAAGACGGGCCGCTACGCCCGCGTGGACAGCGCCTTCCCGCATTTCGGAGAGGAGGACTGTCTGCGGGGCCGGCAAGGAAGCGGAACGATCTTCTTTGCCTGGTGCAACCTGCGGTGCGTCTTCTGTCAGAACTTCGACATCAGCCAGAAAGAGGCCGGGCGCGAAGTCCGGCCCGAGCGCCTGTCCGACCTGATGCTCTCCCTCCAGGATAGGGGATGCCACAACATCAACTTCGTCACGCCCGAGCACGTCGTCCCGCAAATCCTCGAGGCCCTGCCGTTCGCAATCACGGGCGGGCTGAGGCTGCCCATCGTCTACAACACCAGCGCGTATGATTCTCTGGAAAGCCTGCGGCACATGGAGGGCGTCGTGGAGGTCTACATGCCCGACTTCAAATACTGGGACGAGGAGAAATCCAGGCGTTATCTCAAATCGCCCCGCTACCCCGCCGCCGCGCGGGCGGCCCTCAAAGAGATGCACCGGCAGGTGGGCGACCTGACCTTCGATGGGGACAGCCTGGCGAAGCGAGGCCTCCTGGTCCGCCACCTGGTCATGCCGGGCGGCCTCGATGAGACGCGAATGATTCTCCGGTTCATCGCCGAGGAGATCTCCCCGGATACGTACGTCAACGTCATGGGGCAGTACATGCCCGCCGGGCGGGTGAACGGGGAGAAATACGACGAGATCAACCGGCCGGTCCTCGCGGAGGAGGTCAGCGAAGCGTACCGGTTCGCCCGGGAGGTCGGCCTTCACCGCCTGGATTTCCGCCGCAAATCCCTCGCCGGATTCCTGGACGAGACCGAGGCGCCAGGATTGTCGGTGTTTCAGGACTAGCAAGTTGCGGAAAAACTCTGTCAGGGGACCTTTGCGCGGTGTGCAAAACCCCCTCCAACTGTCATTCCGAACGAAGTGAGAAATCTGCCCAAGCTCGAAACTCATTGTTATTACATAACTTTCAGGAAAAGATTCAAACAAGGCGAGATTCCTCGCTACGCTCGGAATGACACCAACGGCGACTTTGCAGGCCTTGAAATGAGTTTTTCCGCAACCTGCTAGTAGAATTCGCGATTTACTTCAACGGCCCTCCCGTCAACCAACGAATCGGAATCCTCGCCCCTATCCATACCCGGATTCGGACACTTCTAAGGATATTTCACCGGATCAAGGCTTCGTAGACAAAACGTTTCCTCACACCTTTGCGGCCCCTCCGCTACGAACCCCGGGGCCGCGACAAGGGGCGGCAAGAATCAACGATTAAGTCCATCGTCCATTCCGCCGAAAGGTAAAGAGAAAACCATTTGCAATCCGTTCGTTCAGCTCGTGCGGAGAGGGCGCAATGCCGTTTACGATCTTCATCAGCCATGGGCCGGGTGACATCGACGTTGTTCGATTCATCGCGTCACAGCTTCAATTGGGCGGGCAAAGACCCCTCATTGCGCATGAGGACCGGCCCCCGAAAGCGGCCCGGTCACTTCCGAAAAGAATCCGCGAGCGGATTCTGGAATCCGGGTGCGTCCTGGCGTTGATCTCGAATCAGGGGTCCCAACCAGACCTTGTTCGTCAGGAGGTCGAATTCGCGTCCGACAAAAGGCCGATCATCCCCATCGTGCGAGGATCGGTTTCCGCACCCGGATTGGATTTCTTGCGGGGCGCGCAAATTGTATAGGTTCAGATAGATGTGGGACATCTCCTTGGGTAGGGAGTAGAGTTCCAG
>JASLXW010000334.1 GCA_030740135.1 Nitrospinota bacterium | reverse complement strand
CGTGTGGGTTGTCCTCCGACACGGAAGGTTACGCCGCCTTTTTCATGGCCTCAATCCACAACTTTCGGTAATAACTCCGGAACATCAATTGGATTGCCGTCGGAAAGGTCTTGGCACTCTTGCACCGAGAGTGCCAGATAGTCTTGACCCGTTGGGTCAAATCGATTATATTTCTTTCCAACAGTTTGAGATAATAGGGAATCGAGGATTTTACCGCGCTTTCGGATTGGGGCGCCGAAAGGCGGGTTTTTTCGCTCCCAATTAAAAAAACAAGAATTTCGCCTATCCGGCGTGATCAATTGCCGGCGGGAAATATATTCCCCGGGGGAGAGTTTCATCACAGAGCGAAACGCGTCCCGCGGGTCTGGATGCCCGGTCCCGAGTTGGATGGACATGAAATGAAGAGAATGAAAGTTAAACGCGGGTGTTTCGTGGCGGTGACCCTGGCGGCTTTCCTGCTGGCCGGCGGCGCGGCCGGGGCGGAACGGCGGCCTGGGAGTTTCGCGGATCTGGTCGAACGCCTCAAGCCCACCGTTGTGAACATTCAGGTCACCATCGTCCGGAAGAGCGCGCCCTTTGGGATGCGGAGTCCCTTCGGCCGGAGGAATGACCCGTTCGAAGAATTCTTCCGCCGGTTCTTCGGCGATCAACCGCCCCGCGAGTTCCGCAACCGGGCCATCGGCTCCGGTTTCATCATCAGCCCGGACGGATACCTTGTCACGAACAATCACGTGGTCAGGAACGCCACCGCAATCAAGGTCAAGCTTCATAGCGGCGAGGAGTTCACTGCCAAGCTCATCGGTCGCGACCCGAAGACCGACCTGGCCCTCCTCAAGATTGAGCCCAAAAAGGCGCTTCCGTTCACGAAGTTCGGCGATTCCGACGCCCTTCGCGTGGGGGATTGGGTGGTGGCGATCGGAAACCCGTTCGGCTTGTCCCATACGGTCACGGCCGGCATTGTCAGCGCCAAGGGACGCGTCATCGGACAGGGGCCCTACGACGACTTCATTCAAACCGACGCCTCCATCAACCAAGGAAACTCCGGCGGCCCCCTCTTCAACACGCGGGGCGTGGTCGTGGGAATCAACACGGCCATCAGCGCGCGGGGGGCGGGCATCGGATTCGCCATCCCCGCCAACATGGCCAAGACGCTTATAGATCAACTCCGTGAAACCGGCTCCATCGTCCGGGGATTTCTCGGGGTTCGCATTCAGAACCTGAATCCCAAACTCGCCAAACGCTTCGGCGTCGCGAAGGCCGAAGGGGCGTTGGTTTCCAATGTGAACCAGGATTCTCCGGCCTCCAGAGCGGGGATCAAGCGCGGCGACGTGATCATCGAGTTTGACGGGAAGCGCATCCGGACGACGGGGGACCTGGTCCGGAGGGTGGGGAATACGTCCGTGGGAAAATCCGTGGAGATGAGGGTCCTGCGCGACGGACGCGAGGTGACGCTCGCGGTTAAAGTGGGGGAGCTCTCCGAGGAGCGGGCGGCGTCCACAACAGGCGTAAGCTCCCAAAAGCTGGGGGTGGAGATCCGGCCTGTCCCGCCCGACCGGGCGAAGGCGCTGGGCCTGCCCGCCGGCCAGGGCCTCTTGGTGGCCGGCGTCGATCCCGACAGCCCGGCGGCCCGCGGAGGGATACGGCCCGGAGACATCATCCTGGAAGTCAACGGCCAGGCGATCTCCGCAATGGGGGACCTCAGCGCGGCCCTGGCCAAGACCAAGGGCGATGAGGACCACCTGTTTTACCTCCATCGCAACAAGAGCAAACTGTACGCGAGCGTCCCCAAGGGATGAGGGAATCAGGTTGATGGATTCGACCGTTCGGGAACCCCAAGACGAGACCGTCGCCCGCCTCGCGCCGGAGCCGGTTGACGAGCCGGAGATTCGCTTCGAGCTCAAAGCGGCGTATCTAAAGGAGAAGATCCTCTCCCAGCGGTTATCGGCCTTGGCGGCGTCGCGGGAGCCGGGTTGGAGGCAGGCGCACGCGCGGCGGGTGAGGACCCTTGCCGACCGGGACGAGGTTCACATCGAGACCCTTGCGGAAGTGTTCGAGGCATTGGGCGCGCCGCCGCCGGAGCGTCCGGAAACGGAACACCCCCAACGAAAGCGGGTGGATGACATTCGTTCCGCGCTCGTGAAGGCCATGGAGTCCAAGAAGGACCTCGAGATTCGATACGTGCGGGCCGCCTCGCTGGCGGGCGTAGAGGGGTGGCGCCCGATCCGGCTCCGCTTCGAGACCCTGGCGGCGGAAGAGGCTCGGGGGCGGCAAGACCTCATGACGGTCCTTTCCCGGTTTTCCGCAATCCGGCCGGAGGATTGAGCGCGCGGGCGCGGATCCAAAGAAAATGCCAAAGGAAAAAGCGTTGACGAAGAATTCGTCTGAGAGCAAAAAATCGGGCGAGAAGATTGCGCGAAGCGGAAAGGGCGCCCGCAAAGCCGCGGCGCCCCCGTCGGGAAAGTTGCGCCGGGCGGACAAAGTTGCGCCCCCATCCCCGCGCAAAGAACCCACGAAGCCGCTGTTCGACGCGGCGAGCCGTCTGGCCAAGCAGCTCGATATCGGCGCCGTCTTTGTTTACGCCCAGAACCTGACGACCAACCCCGAGTTCCTCCAGGTCTTCCCGAACGAGACCACGCCAATCCTGGTCGTGAAGAACGACGAGGAAGAGGAGGCCTGCCGGGGGTTCGCGAGAAATGTCATCCGAGTGCCGGACGTCAATCTCAGCCGGATGGACCAGGTGAAGCTGGCCGTCGTCATTGGCCTGACCGAAGGCGTTCTCGGCGTGGGCGACCGCATCCTGTGCCTTGTGGGACGCGTCGACCGGGCGATTGCGGACACGCTGGTTCTGCTGGACGTGGGCGAAGAGTTTGAAACGATGAACATGCACGGCCAGTTGGTCGGCACGCAGGAGATCGATTCCAAGGTGTTCGAGGCCACCCTGACCATGGCCCTGGAGATGGCGAACGAAGGCCGGGAGGGTTATCCCATCGGGACCATCTTCGTGATCGGCGATATCCAGGAAGTGCTCCGGTACTCCCGGCAGATGATCATCAACCCCTTCCAGGGCCACCCGGAGTCGAAACGGAACATCATGGACCCCAAGCTCCGCGAGACGGTCAAGGGGTTTTCCTCCCTGGACGGGGCGCTGGTTATCCGCAAGGACGGCGTCCTGGTGGCCGCCGGCCGCCATTTGAACGCCGCCTATGACGGCGATGCGCTCCCTCCCGGCCTCGGCGCCCGCCACGCGGCGGCGGCGGCCATCACGGCCGTCACCCAGGCCCTGGCGTTGACCATCTCGGCGTCAACGGGTACGGTGACGATTTTCAGGGAGGGCAAGGTGATCATGACGCTCGAGCGGTTTCGCCCGGCGCCCAGCCTGACGGACGCGCCGTTGGACTGAGGTTTCGCTTTCATCGGAGGGACGCCGGAGGCGCCGCCGCCGGTCGATTGATTTCAGCGCGGAAAAGAAATTTCCCCCAAGGAGAGACGCACAATGGTTGTCAAAGACCTTGCTTACGAAGATCAGGCCCGGCGGGAGATCCTGTCGGGCGTCGGCCAGTTGACCCGTGCGGTCAAGACGACGCTGGGTCCGGCCGGGCGGACGGTGGTGTTGGGCAAGAAGTGGGGCTCCCCCGTCGTCACCAAAGACGGCGTCACGGTGGCCACAGAGATCGAGCTACCCGACCCCTTCCAGAACATGGGCGCCCAGATGGTCAAAGAGGTGGCCAAGAAAACGGCCGACGACGCCGGAGACGGAACCACCACCGCGACGGTCCTGGCCGAAGCCATTTACCGCGAAGGGGTTAAGTTCGTGGCCGCCCGGGCGAACCCCATCGACCTGAAGCGGGGCATCGACGCCGCCGTAGAAGTTATTGTGTCCAACCTGCGGAAACAAAGCCGAAAGGTTTCGGATTCCGAGAAAATCCGCGAAGTGGCCACGGTTTCTGCCAATGGAGATGAGACGATAGGGGAGATCATCACCGAGGCCATGGAGCAGGTCGGCCGAGACGGGGTCATCACGACGGAAGAGGGCAAAGGCATCGAGACGTCCCTGGAGGTGGTTGAAGGGATGCAGTTCGACCGCGGTTATCTCTCCCCCCATTTTGTGACCGACGGCGAGAATCTGGTGTGCGAGCTGGAAGACGCCTACCTGCTGATCAACGAAAAGAAGATCTCCAACGTGAGCGACCTGCTGCCCGTCCTGGACCGGGTGTCCGCCACGGGGGCCCCGCTCCTGATCATCGCCGAGGACGTAGAGGGCGAGGCCCTGGCCACCCTGGTGGTGAACAAGATGCGCGGCACGCTGAATTGCACCGCCGTCAAGGCCCCCGGCTACGGCGACCGGCGCAAAGCGATGCTCGAGGACATCGCGGTCCTCACCGGCGGGCGGCTGATCTCCGAGGACCTCGGCATCAAGCTGGAAGCGGTTCCGCTGGAAGACATGGGCCGGGCCAAGCGCATCCGGATCGACAAGGAAGACACCCTCATCGTCGAGGGGGCCGGGAGCGCGAAGGACGTGAAAGGGCGCATCGCCCAGATCCGCGCGCAGATCGAGGAGACCACCTCGGACTACGACCGGGAGAAGCTTCAGGAGCGGCTGGCCAAGCTGACCGGGGGCGTCGCCAAAATCCTTGTGGGCGCGGCCACCGAGCCCGAGTTGAAAGAGAGGAAGAGCCGCGTAGAGGACGCGCTCAACGCGACCCGGGCCGCGGTGGAGGAGGGGATTATTACGGGCGGCGGGGTGGCCCTGGTGCGGGCGGCCAAGGCGCTGGCCGAACTCGACCTCCCCGGAGATCAGGGGCTCGGCGTTCAGGTGGTCAAGAAAGTCCTGGGAGAGCCGGTCCGGATCATCGCGGACAACG
>JASLXW010000333.1 GCA_030740135.1 Nitrospinota bacterium | reverse complement strand
CATTCCTCAATGAGTCCACGAGTTGGCCGACGGACTTGGCCCAGGTAAACCTTCGGGCCCGTTCTCTCGCCTTGACCCTCAGCCGCACCCGCCGCTCTTGGGAAAACGCGATTTCACAGGCCGCTTGGGCCCAACCGTCCGCGTCATGGGACTCTACATACACGGCCGCATCGCCGCAAAATTCGGGCATCGGCGGCGCGTTGCTGACGACAATCGGGACACCCTGCCTCATGGCCTCGAGCAGGGTGAACGGGCAGGCTTCCAAGGTCGAGGGAAACATGAAAACGTCGCAATTTCGGATCATTTCCTGCACGGTCGCTCTCGGAATATACCCGAGGAAGCGAACGTGCGATTCAATGTCCAAGCTGTGAACAAGCGCTCGGATCTCCCGCTCGTATCCGCGGTCGTAGGAGCCGCCCGCGAAGCGCAACTCGCCCTCGTACCCGAGGGCCCGCATCTTCGCGAAGCCCCGCATCAAGGAGGCAAGATTGGCATAGCGGACGAACTTCGCGGCGGACGCCACATAGCGACTGGAAGTCCCCGCGGTGGCGACCATATCCTGCCTCGTCTCCTCAAGGTCGTCGACCCCGTGGGAAATGACGTCAATCTTTTTCACGGGAGTCCTCTGGGTGAGCAACGTATCCAGTACGAAATGCGAGACCGCAACGACGCGGGCAGCCCTTTTTATCGACAGCTTGGTCAAATAGCCGAGTATCTTGTGTCTCACTTGAAGGCGGAATGGGGTCAGGGCCGAGATAGGAGACAAGGGCTCCATGTTCCGTATGGCGATGACACAAGGGACCGGTGAGAAAAAAAACGCGATGTTGTTCGCCGTGAAGACAACATCGGCGCCCAGCCTGGAAAGGAGAAAAGGACACACGAACTGCTCCCAAAGGATTCTCGCAGCTCCTGAGTGGCTCGCCGGGATACCGCACACATGCAATTTCACTTTTCCGCCGTCCGGGCACAACTCCTGATAGCGAGCATCGCTCGCGAGAAGAATAAACTCGGCGTCTCCGCCATACTCGGCGAGCGCGGGAAGGATGCCACGGAAATAGGAGTCCCCGCCGTATGACTTGGCCGACAGGGCCAGAATGGCAACCTTAAGCATCTAACTGACCTCTTCGGCCCGAAGAACGACACACTCCCAGCAAACAGTCCGGCTCCCATACGCCAAGGGGCCCGAAACCCCCAATTTCGCGTTATTTTTCGCTTGGCGAACAGCGTCCGTAGGAGCATGTCCACGGTTTCTTTCCGCGAATGGGGATTATATCACGCATTAAGAGGCGCCAGCGAAATTCCCCCGCCGCCCCAGGAGTCGAAAAGGATGAACACAAGACGAGGGAAGGGCCGATGAACGGGGATGCCCAGCTCGAAATGCCGTCTAGGAGACAACGCCTATAAGGCGGCCCGGTGCCGGCGGGACCACTCCCGCAGAACCACCAGGGCCCAGATTCGGGACCAGGAGATACCCCGCCTTTCCGCGCAGAACGCCTCCCACAGACTCCGGACGGCGAGGGGGTCCATCCCTAGTCCCCGGAACGTCTCGGCGTCCGTGAGGGCCTCCTCGGTCATGCCGCGCAACTGCTGCCGCAGCCATTTCTCCCAGGGAAACGTGAAACCCTGCTTGGGGTGGCCGTAGGCCGCCGGCGGAATCAGGTCGCCGAGCGACTTGAGCAGCAGGGGCTTGGGGAGGGACCGGTCGACCTTCATTCCGCCCGGAATCCTCGCTACGAAATCCACGACGCGACAATCCAGAAACGGAACCCGGACCTCCAGCCCGTGGGCCATGCTCATGAAGTCCCCGTCCCGAAGGAGCATGTTGGCCAGATACGTCCGCAACTCCATGAGCGAAACCTGGTTCACGTCGCCGAGGGGGGCGCTGGCGCGCCGGAGCTCTTCCGCCTCGGCGAGGGGCATGCCATCCGGGCTTGTGCCGGCTCCCCCCGCCGGGAACAACTCCCGCCGGACGGAGGGGGGAAACACCTGCCGCAGAAGGAGAAGGGCGGCGTACGGGCTCCCGTCGCCGGAGAGGAACTGCCCGAATTTGTCCGGGATGACGCGGCGCCGCGATTGCACGGCGTTCCACAGGCTGCCCGTGAGCTTCCACACCGGCGACGGGATGAAGGAGAGGCGCCGCCGCCATCCGCACAGCCTGGACGCATCCCGGAAGGTGGGATAGCCGGCGAACATCTCATCCCCGCCCTGGCCGGACAGAACGACTTTGATTCCTGTCTCGCGGACAGCCTGGGAGATGATATACACGTTGATCCCGTCCAGTGTCGGCTGGTCCATGGCGTCCAAGGCCATCGGAAGCCGGGAGACCAAATCGTTCTCGGACAGGCAGAGCTCGGTGTGCTCCAGGCGAAGGCTCTTCGCGATCTCTCTGGAATAGGGGGCCTCAGAGTATTCCTCCTCGGTGAACACCACCGAGAAGGTCCGCAGGTCGATTCCTTGCTTGCTCACCAGCGCGGCGATGGCCGTCGAGTCGATCCCGCCGCTCAGGAAGGCTCCCACCGGAACGTCGCTGACCAGGTGCTGGTGAACCACCTCCTCCAGCAGCTCGAGAATGCGTCCTTCCAGGTTGTCTGGGACCGGAGGATTCTCCGCCTCCGGCGCGAACGGGGGGGACCAGTAGGGGCGCGGGCCGCTCAGCCTCCCGTCCGCCGAGACGACGAGGCAGTGCCCCGGGAGAAGCGACTTGACGTCCCGGATGAACGTGGGGGCCGCCTGGACCGCGCCGTAGCTCAGGTAGCTTTCGAGGCTCGCCGGGTCGACTTTTCGGGAAACAAGCCCCGTGTCGAGAAGGGCGCGGACTTCCGAAGCGAACATGAACTGCCCGCCAGGGCCGGTCCAGTAGTAGAGGGGCTTGATCCCGAGCGGATCCACCGCGAGCAGAAGCTCTTCCTTGTCCTCGTCCCAAAGGGAGAACGCGAACATCCCCTTGAGGTCGCTTAATATTCCGGGACCCTTCCGACGGTATCCCTTGAGGATCACCTCGGTATCGCTTTGGGAGGTGAATTCGACGTCTTGGGACGCCAGGTCCCGGCGCAGCTCCCGGTAGTTGTAGATCTCGCCGTTGTACACGATCCGGTTGCCGGTCGCCGAATCCCCCATCGGCTGGTGGCCTAGGGGGGAGAGGTCGATGATGGAGAGGCGGCGGTGGGCGAGGAGCAGGGCCCTTCCAGGCGGGTCCTTCACGTCGAGGATCTCCCGGCCGCTGTCATCGGGGCCGCGGTGGGCGAGCAAGCGGTCGAACGCCCCCGACAGTTTTTCCAGGTCGGCCGAGCAGGGACCAAGGTATCCCGCAATTCCGCACATGGGCTAGTTCCCCCCCGCCGGCCGCCAGGCCCGCGCCCAGCGGACCGCCTCGGAGGGCACCGAGCCGGCTCCCGCGATGCCGAGGTTCCGGGCCAGCCAGCCGGGCTCAACGCGGAAGGCGGTCCAAAGGCATCGGATCGCCTGGGGGATGTCGCGCTCCGCCCAGGCGAGCCGCCCCCGGCGGCGCAGCTGCCGGGAGCCGAAAATCCGCGAATAGGCGCTTGTTTCGTACCATTCCCCGAACCTTCGGAGGAAGTCCTCCCGGGAAGACGACTCCAAAGGATCAACCCCGCTCTCTTGGCCGACGCGCCAAGCCACATACGCCAGCACCGCGCATCGGAACTGTACGCCCTCGTTGTCCGAGGTGAACGAATCCATCGAATACAGCAGGCGGCAGAGGGGCTCGGGGATGCTGGCCAGCCTGCACTTCGTCATCAGGCGGAGGTAGAGGTCGTAGTCCTGGGCCTTCGGGAAGGTCTCCCTGTAGCCGCCGCAGTCCATGACGATCTCCCTGCGGAACATGATTGTCGTATGGGGAAGGGGATTGGCGATCTGCTCGAGCTCGGCGGCCAGGCCCTCGTGCGCCGCCGGATACAGGTAGTCCCGCCGGAATCGGCCGTCCCGGGAGACGACCGTCACGCCCGATCCGACCAGCGCGACCTCCGGATGGGCATCCATGTAGGCGACCTGCCTTTCCAGCCTCGCGGGGCAGGAAAGGTCGTCGGCGTCCTGGCGCGCCACGAACTCCCCTTTCGCCAGGCTCAGGCCCCTCATCAACGAGCGCGTGAGCCCCATGTGCGGATGCCGAAAGGCGCGCACGCGGGAATCGGAGATGGAGGCGAGAACCTCGAAGGTCCCGTCCCCGGAGCCGTCGTCCAGCGCCAGGAACTCAAAATCGCCGAAGGTCTGATCCAAAACGCTCCGGACGGACTCTTCCACATATTCGGCGGCGTTGTACGCCGCCATGAGTACGCTGACGCGCGGATGGATAGACACGGATGATGCCCTCGGCGGCTCCGCTAGGAGCGGTTCTCCCGCTTTTTGTACACGAAATAGCCGTCCAGACGGAAAACCAGCTGCCACTGGCCGGGGTTCCGCTCGACCCAGTCGTAATAGTGCTGGGGGTTCTCCCTCAGCCCGTACCACGAGCCGGGCACGGTGCCCACGCCGGTTTTTTCCTTCCGGCGCTTGTCCAACACCACGTATTCGACCCCAGAGATGTCCGGAAAGACTTTCAGGTTCGCCTGCTCCACCAAAGCCGGCAGGATGTGCTGCTCCGCGGAGACCTTCGCTCCCTCGGGGATGACCGCGATGGCCTCCTTCAGCTTCCGCTCGTGGTCGGTGACGATGTACTGGGAATAATGGAAATTCTGGGTGCGGAACGGCGCCAGCTTGTAGCCGCTCACCCAAAAGGGCAGGGACAGGGGGGATGGGCCGAAAAAAAGGTTCGCCGTGAAAGCAGCCGAAAGCACACCGCAGAGAACGGCCCCAGTGCCTCTCCTCTCCCCGCCCGGCGCGCCCCATCTCCCGTCCATCCATCCGCCGAGCCTGGCGGCTCCCTTGACGAAGGCGATG
>JASLXW010000332.1 GCA_030740135.1 Nitrospinota bacterium | reverse complement strand
GCAACCCTGAAATTTCGGACATCGAGGAGAAGAGACTAACTCAAAAAGTGGTACAACTTTAGGGGGAAGGGCACTCAGGGGGGGCTCCGACGGGGTCCTCAACGAAACCTTGCGGAGATGTGGTTGCGTCCAGAGTTAAGCGAAAGGGTGTGGCCGACCGATGTTCTCTATACAAAGAGAATCTCGCCGGATCCTTGCTTTCCCCGGTGAAGATTTCCAAAAGCGTGCGGAGGGTTTGCTCCCACGAGGGGTTCACGTGGACCGGCTTGACGTACAGGTTCTCCTGGAAAATCTGGACCAGTTGCCGACGCTTCCTTTTGTGGCTGTCGAGCTGCTGACCAAGGTTCAGGAAGAGGAGGTCAGCGCCCAAGACATCTCCCGCCTCATTGAAAAGGACTAGGCGCTCACCTTCCAGGTCCTCAAACTGTCCAATTCCGCCTTCTACCGGCGGGCCCGTCCCGTGGCCACCGTCAAGGACGCGGTGGTCTCGGTCGGTCTGGACGCGGTCAAGATGCTCGTCTTGAGCGTATCGGTCCTGAAGGTGTTCAACGCCTCTCAAGAAGAAGAAACCTCGGAATTCTCCCACCGCCGGTTCTGGCTTCACTCGCTCGCCTGCGCCACGGCGGCCCGGATTATCTGCGCTTCCAAGCATCCCGCCCTTTAGGAGATCGCCTTTGTCGCGGGGTTGCTGCACGACGTCGGCAAGGCCGCCCTGAACGTGCTGGTCCCCGAGCGGTACGCACAGGCCATCGCGTTCGGCCGGTCTCAGCGCGTCAGCGCCCTCGAAGCGGAGCGAAACATCCTGGGCGTGGACCACATCCTGGTCGGCAACCTGCTGGCCGAGAAATGGAACCTCCCGACATCTTTGCGCGACGTCATCTGTCTCCATCACCAGCCCGCCTTCCACACCGGTCCGGAAGATCTCCGGTTCGTTTTGGGGGCCGTCCACGTGGCCGATTGGGTTTGCAACCATTACGGCCTATCGGTGGACCCGGAGGCGGGCTGGCCGGCCGCGGAGCCGGACGAGGTCGAGCACATCGGTCTTTCGGCCGAACAGATTTACCCGAGGCTGCGAGAGGAGCTTCAGGAGTCGGTCCCGATGTTCGAGGTCGTCGAGCCCTCGGCGGACCTGTTCCTCGATGTCCTCCAGAAGACCAACCGGCAGCTGGGGAAGCTGAGCCAGAAATCGCACCAGAACCTCCTCGCCGCCCAACGCAGGAACCGCGTCATGGAGACGCTGGCGGCCATGGGGGAAAAGCTCCAATCCGTCATTCATTTGACCGACATGGCGCAGGCCGTTGTGGCAGGGACCCTTCGAGGCGTCGACGCGGACGCCGTCGCCGTGTGGATCTCCGTCGGCGGAGGGCGCGCGCTCCAGGCCATCACCCGCCGGATCGACGAGGACAACGTCAAGACCGAGTTCAACCTCATCCAGGAGGAATCCGCCGGGGGGGTTGTCGTCAGCGACACATGGGTCGAGGGAGACCGCGTCCAGCTCGTCGCGGGGGGCCGAACGATGGGCCACCTGACCGCCTGGCACGATTCCCTCCAGCGCACCCCGCATCCGGACGCCGCCTCGGACATCGCGCTGTTCGCCCACATGGGGGCCCCCGCCCTGGAGCGGGCCCGTCTGCGGGCCGTGGTGGATGAGAAGCTGGAAAGCCTGCCCGCCGCCGTGACGGCGAGAGCGGAGGCGGCCGAAAATGGCGGCCGGCCGGAACCCGCTCCCGGCCGCGGGAGGGAATACCCGCTGTTGGAAGAGGTGATGGCCGCCATCGGCCACGAGTTCAACAACCTGCTCTCCGGCATCCTCGCCCAGGCCGAGCTCATCGAGGTGACCGAAGCGGATCCGGCCAAGAAGAAGCGGCTTCAGAGCATCGAGAGCGCCGTCACCGACGCCGCCGCGCACATCACCCGGTATCAGAAGAAGTTTTCGAAAAAGCTGCCGACGGACACGCAAACCGTCGCCGACCTGGAGCAGGCCGCGCGGGAAGTGCTGGAGCTGCAGGGACAAAGGGGACCCTACGAAGAACAAGCGATCGATCTCGAGGTCCAACCCGGCGGCCCCTGGCTCGCCATCGCGAACACCAGCGAGCTCAAAGAGGTCATTACCAACCTGCTCCTGAACGCCCTGGACGCGACCCGGGAAAAGGGGAAAGTCTCGATCAAAGTCAGCTCGGAAGGCGGCCACGTCTTCGTCCGGGTGGAAGACACCAGCCATGGAATCCCCCCGCGGGCCTTGAGTCGGATCTTCGATCCTTTCTTCACGACCAAGGAAGGACAAGGCACGGGCCTCGGCCTGACCATCAGCCGGAGCATCCTGAAAAACCACGGCGGGGACCTCAAGGCGTCCAGCCGGCCGGGGCTGGGCAACGAGTTCGAGGCTCGATTTCCCCGGTGGAAAGGTGAAATCTCCACAAGCGACGCGGAGGAGGAAGTCACCCCGATCCACCGGAAGGTGAAGGCCCTGGTGGTGGAGGACAACGACCAAATGAGCGATTCGCTGCGGGACATCCTCCTCTCCCTGGAAATCGACGCGGACCTAGCCGCCGACGCCTCGCGGGCGGAAGAGCTGCTCGGCATCGAGGTGTACGACTTTGTGATCACCGACCTTCATCTCGAGGAATCTTCCGGCCTCGACGTGATCTGATTTCTGAAAGACCGCCGCCTCCACACCCCCGCCCTGCTGATTACGGGCAAACGGGAAGAGGGGGATCGGCTTCGGATCGAAGGGTCCGGCGTGGCAGGCGTGCTGTTCAAGCCTTTCACCATCCGGCAGCTCTCCGGCGCGATCAGCAAGATTCTCGAGGACTCATCCACAGGATCGATCGTCCTCCACGCGGAGGGGCATCTGGACGCCCCCTCCCGGAGGAAGCCGAACGGCTCCCTGAGGACAGACGCGCATCCGGACTGACGCCGCACGGGTCCGCGACGGCCCGATCGAAGCGAAGATCGTTCGAGGCCCGGGCGCCCTCCTCCCTTACGGCCCGGGCGGCCGCGGGCGGCGCTTGACGAGCTTTTCGAATGCGCTCAACCGGGCCGGGTCCAGGCCCTCGATCTTCCGGACCTTTTCGAGAAAACCATCAGCGTCCCGGTGGGCCATTCGGCTCAGGTCGGGCGCGATGCGGTAGGCTCCCGTCAGCTTGTCCTCGAAAGCCTTCCGAACCAGCGGCGCGATGATCCGAAACACCCAGTCCAGGATGACGTTCTCGACGCGCAGATAGGCGCGAATCGAGACGAACCCGGACGTGCCGGAATTTCCCGGGGCGGCCCACGTGAAATCCTCCACCACGTAGGAACGCGCGCGGACGACAATCCCGAGCCAAGCGAAGACGGGATTCTCATAGACGCCCTTCGCCAGATACGCCGCCCGGCCGGGCCGGCGCTCCGCCGCCCAGAAAACGCCCTTGGCATGCCCGTGGAAGATGCGATAGCGGCCCTTCTCCGGCAGGACGGTGAACCGGTCATGGCCGATCCCCCGGCTGACGGCCGCCGCGAAATCGGGCTGGTCGATCAGGAACCGGAAGACATCGGGGTCCGCCCGGAAGGTCAGCTTCCGGGCCGCCTGAAAGGTCGGCCGGTCGACAATCGCGGCGGCCATCTCCCTGTCCCCAGGGGAATAACCCTCGACCGAAGGCGGGATCGCCTTTTCAGAGGCGAAGGCGCATTCGCCCAAGAGAACGAGCGCTCCCAGCAGCAGTGTCGCCAACCTGTGAATTCGCGCCACGGTCTCTCCGCGTTTTGTCAAGGCCTCGCCTTCACCGAATCGAACGTCCGGTTTCCGAAGCGGGGATATTCACCCCCCCTCCCCCCCCTTCCCTCGGTTTCAGTATCTCCGATAGGGTGATGGGTTTCCAGCGCTGAGAATCGACGGGACACCGAGCGCGGCGAGGCGCGGGCCGTTGACGGCCGCGGTTGTCATTCTGAACGTTGGTTTTTCATACGCCTCTGAATTGGTTAGAATGTCCCGAATCATTCGATCCGAACCTGAAAGGATGGAGCATGTCGAAAGACCTCCGGATCTATCTTGACCGGATCAAGGACAAAATCCTTCGGATCAAGAAGCCGGTTGACCCCCTCACGCAGATGGGAGGCCTCTGTCAGCGGGTTGAACAGCCCATCCTGTTTGAAAATGTCCGGGGTTATGAAGGCTGGACGGTAGTGGACAGGCTTCTCGCGTCGCGGGGTCTCGTGGCGATTGCGGCCGGGGTCCCGGCCGGCGGGATGCTCGAGAGTTTGCGGGACAAGTGGCTCCGGCCGCCCGTCCACCAGGCGGTCACGGTGGATCACGCGCCGGTCAAAGAGAAGGTCGTCAAGGGCAAGGCCGTGAACATCGAAGACCTACCCGTCGCCCTATCCTCGCCCAAGGATTCAGGCCGTTTCATCTCGGCGGCCCACCTGGTTTCGGCAAACCCCGAGTCGGGCGACCTCAACGCGGCCTTCTGCCGAACCGAGCTGAAGGGCAAGGCCCTCGTCTCCATCTGCGCCAACCTGCCGGACACCGTGAGAAACGTCGCCCTTCACAGAGAACAAGGTCGGAAGACGATGCCCATCGCCCTCTGTATCGGTCACCACCCCGCTTTTGACCTCTCCGCCGCGGCCAGCTTCAACCATCCCGGCTACTCCGAGCATGAAATGACCGGCAACCTTCTGGGCGAGCCGGTCGAGCTCACCCCGTGCGAGACCGTGGATCTCAAGGCGCCGGCGCATATGGAGGTCGTCATCGAGGCCGAGATGGACCTCGCGCGGCGGCTTCCGAACGGACCTTTCGGCGAATTTACGTTGCAATACGGCACCGATGCCAATGGCTACAGCGCCCGGGTGACCGCCATCCTTCGCCGCGGGGACGCGATCTATCGCCACCTCAACGCAACCCGGTTCACCGACCACCAGGTTCTCATCAGCGTGGCGC
>JASLXW010000331.1 GCA_030740135.1 Nitrospinota bacterium | reverse complement strand
AAGCGGGGGGCGGGAAGTTCAGGTCGAACCTTGTCATCCATGGGCGGCCGGGCTACTGTAAAATATCGTGGAGCTTCGACTCCGGTCGGGAGTTCAAGGCCATCAGGGGGAGGCGAACGTTGGGCGTCATTCTGGCGAGGACGGCGGGTTACTGCTGGGGCGTGAAGCGGGCCATCGACATCGCGATGGATATCGCCAAGGAAAATGAGGGGGAGGCAATCCTCACCCACGGTCCGCTGATTCACAACCCGCAGGCCGTCGACCTGCTCAAACAGAAAAAGGTTCGTCCCATCGAGGAGGACGAAGTCCCGAGCGGGGGGACGGTGGTCGTGCGCGCCCACGGCGTGAGCCCCGAGACCCGATCGGAAATCAAGGGCTGGGGGGTCAGGTTGAAAGACGCGACCTGCCCCATCGTGGCTCACGTCCAGGGAAACATCAAAAAGCACGCCCACAAAGGCTATTCCACGGTCATCATCGGCGAGGAAGGCCACCCCGAAGTCATCGGCCTTTTGGGGTTCACCGGGGGGCGGGGGCACGTGGTGGGGACGGTCGAGGAGATCAAGGCCCTGCCCGAGCTGGAGAAGGTCAACGTCGTCGCCCAGACCACGACGAACACACTCGAATACGACGCCCTCGTCGCCGCTTTGAGGCGGCGGTTTTCCGTCTGCGAGGTGACCAACACGATTTGCCATGACACCATCGACCGGCAGGACGAGATTGTCAGCCTGGCCCGGTCGGTGGACGCCATGGTGGTCATCGGCGGACACAACAGCGGCAACACGCAACGGCTGGCGGAAATCTCCAGGTCTTTCGGCAAGCCCACTTGGCATGTGGAAACCGAGGCCGATCTCGACGTGGACGCCGTCAGCCGGTACGAAGACGTGGGCGTAATCGCCGGCGCCTCCACGCCCAGTTGGATGATCCAGCGCGTGATGGACGCCATCCAAGACGCCAAGGGCGAACGGTCGGCCCTGGGGACCGGCTGGCAGCGCGTCGCCGGCGTTTTCCTGAAAACCAACGTTTATGTGGCGGCCGGATCGGCGTTGATGACCCTGCTGGCCTCGATGCTTCAGGGGATTCAACTGGCGACCTGGTACTTCCTCGTTCCGGCCCTTTACATCTTCGCGATGCACACCTTCAATTACTGCCGGAACGTCGAATCCAGCCGATACAACGACCCGTCCCGGGCGCGGTTCTACGAGCGGTTCGGGCGCTGGATGTACGCGGCCGCGGGCTTGGCGCTGGTCGCCGCGCTCGGGGTGGTCGGCGCCCATTCGTTGCCCGCGTTCTTCATCCTCCTCGTCGCGAGCCTCGCGGGATCGGTCTATTGCCTTCACCTGGAGCCGACCCGCTTCAAGCGACTCGACCTCTGGCAGCTCCCGGCTTCCAAATGCATGATGACGCCGGCGGCTTGGGTGCTGGTGACGGTGGTCCTTCCCCTGTTCCTGACCCCGCTGGGGCCGGTGGGGGTCCTGTCGGCGGGGACCGCCGTCGCCGTCCTCTATGTGGCCATGCTGCTGTTTTCCGTCACGGCCATGGTGGACCTGCGCGACATCCAGGGGGACCGGATCGTCGGCAAAGAGACGCTGCCCATCCTCATCACCACCTGGATGACCCGCAAGGCGGTTTGGGCCGTTTCGGGGGGGATGTCCATTTTGTTGATCGGATCCGCCTGGATCGGCTGGATCCCGCCGCTGGGTTATGCGCTGCTTGTCTCCCCCGCGTACACGGCCTGGGTCCTCCACTACGCCCATCAGCGCAAGATGATGAACCTCCTGGTCAGCCAAACCCTCATCGAAGGGTGTGTCGTTCTGCCGGGGATCATCGGGCTGGGGTTTTTCCTGCTTCGTTGAGGGACCGTACGCCGGGAGGGCGCACGGCGGCCCTCCGCCCGGATGAGGAGGGAGTCCCGTTGCCTTTTCTTCGGAGCCTTCTGTTCGTCCCGGCGACGAATCCCGACCGGATCCCCAAGGCCCTCGCGTCCGGCGCGGACGCGGTGATCGTCGACCTGGAGGACGCCGTCTCCGTTGAGCGGAAGGCCGAGGCCCGGGATTTGGTGATGCGCTTCCTGGAAGAGAACCCGGACCGCCGGGGCCCGCCCCTGTATGTCCGGGTGAACGGCCCGGGGACGCCGTGGATGGACGAAGACGTCGAAGGGGTCGTCCGTCCCGGACTTTCAGGGATCTTTCTTCCCAAGTCTCAACGCCCGGAGGAGGTTTCCGCCTTGGGGGATCGGGTCGGGGCCTTGTCGAAGAAGAGAACCCGTGAGGCGCCCCGGCTCGTGCCGATTGTCGAGACCGCTCTGGGTCTTCTCCATGCTTTCGAGATCGCTTCGGCGCATTCCGGGTGCGCGGCGCTGGCCTTGGGCGGGGAGGATTTCGCTCGGGACATCGAAGCGGTGCGAACCCCGTTGGGCGAGGAGATCGCCCTGGCCCGGATGCGGGTCGTCCTGGGGGCGAGGGCCGCGGGCGTCCTCCCGATAGATACGGTGTACACGGATTTCCGGGATGTAGCGGGTTTGTCGCGCGACGCCGAGCGCGCGCGCCGGCTCGGGTTCGCCGGCAAGCTGGTGATCCATCCCCGCCAGGTCGGGACGGTCAACCGAGCGTTTTCGCCGAGCTCCAGCGAGACACGCCGGGCGCGGGAGGTGGTCGCGGCCTTCGAGGCCGCCCGGGAAAGGGGCGAGGCCGTGGCCCACCTGGAGGGAAGGATGTTGGACCCGGCCGTGGTGGATCAGGCCCGCCGGGTCGTTGAGCTGGCGGAAGAGCAATCCCGGGTGGAGGCGATGTCTTGAATCTTCAGAAACGGCCCCGGGCCCTCTGGCCGGGTCTCCTGCTGGCCGTGCTCTGCTGGGGGGCCTCGGGGGAGGCCCTCGCCCAGAACAAACCGGCGCTCATCGCGCCCCCGCTCGACAGCGTCTTGAAGCGTTTTTCCCGCCGGATCGACCCCGCCCTGAAAAAGGTCATTGAAGAGCGCCGCCGCCAGCTCCTGGAGATGGGATGGCTGGAGTTCTGGGAGAGGGAACAGGACGTCTGGGAACGAATCGTGCGGCTCCAAAAGGAAGATGGATCCATCAACGAACGGCTGTTTGCGCTGGAAAGGGAGAAGGGGAAGATCCTCGGCCGACTGCGAAGGCTTTACCGCGAGAAGAGCCCGCTCTCCAAGAGGATGAACGACCTTTTGGCCCTTCGGAATCTTGCCCATTCCATCCTGCCGCTCGCCGCGAAGCGGGCCAAGGCCTCCGGGGAGATCAGGGCCCTGCTGCGAGAATGGATGCTCTTTCAGGACTTGGCCCAGGATCTTATCCGAAGAGAATCCGGACGCGGCCAGCAGGTGCTCGCCGCCGGGATCATCGGCCGCTTCCTTGAGGCATTCCAGAAGGGCAACACCAAGGACATCTCCCGGCTCATGCTCCGGGGCGTCCGTGTAAACGGCCACCTCGACCGGCGGGCCTATCTCCGGCATCTACAGAACTATTTCCGGCGCGTCCGCGTGACGTCTTACAGGGTCAAGGACCGGGACTTCCGCGAGGTGAACCCGTTCACCCTTCGGGTTCGGGGGAAGTACGAGATCGAGGAAACTGAAATCGTCAAGGACGACCGAAAGAAGCCCCGGCAAAGAGGGCGAACCGGGGAGGTCTCCTTCACCCTGAGGGAGATTGGCGGAAAGTGGCTGATCTCGAAGATGAGCGTGCCCGAATGATCCCCGGCCGAGGGTCCGTTTCCGGAACCGGAGAGCCCCCCGTTTGAATCCCCCCCCCGCCGCGAAGGAGGCCGATATGCTCATCGCGGGATGGGTGACCTGGCTTGCGGGGGCGGTCTGGTACTTTTTCGAGCTCCGACGGGGGATCTACCGGCTTCACCCGGTCTGGACGTACCTCTTGATGGCCGCCGGCCTGGGGTTCGGCGCCGCGGCGGTTGTTGTCGCACCGGACATTCAACGCTGGGTCTCATTGGGCGCGATGCCGGTCCTCACGGGTATTTTCCTCTACTGGATGTTGGTTTACTCCGTCACCCCGGGGCGGCTTCGCGGGCAGCCGGGGGCGCCGATGCCGGATTTCGAGCTGCGGGACTCGAAGGGGGAGGTGTTTCGGCCCCGCGATCCGGCGGGGCTGTATGTGTTTTACCGGGGGGGCTGGTGAACGGTCTGCATCGTGGAGCTGGCTCAGCTCCAGCGTCGGGCCTCGGATTTCGAGGAGGCGGGCGTCGAGGTTCTCCCCGTCAGCGCCGACCGGCCCGAGGAGTCCGAGAAAGTCCGCCGGAAGCTCGGGACGGAATTCAGATTTCTTTGCGACGTGGAAGCCCGTGCGGCCGAACGCGCCGGGTTGCTTCACCTCAAGGGACACCCGTCGGAGAAGCGGGACATCGCCACGCCCGGCGTGATCCTGGCCGATGCGGACGGGATCGTCCGGTGGGTCTTCAAGCCGAGGAACTACCGCATGCGGGCCGATCTGAACACCGTCATCGAGATCGCCCGGTCGTTGCCGGAATCCGCGAAAGTGTAACGCTCAAGCGCCCGGTCGGGCTCCATTCGGCGCACCCGTTTCGTATTCCCACCCCCCGCTTTTCCTTCTTTTCCTGAACCCGATGTCCGTCATCTCCCGGGCGGTGACCCCGTCGAAGACCGGTCCGTCCGTGCAGACGCGGTAGCCGTTGCACGTGCATTGCCCGCAAAGGCCGACGGCGCACTTCATGTACCGCTCCAGCGAGAAAAACGACTGGTCCGGGGGAAGCAACGGCTTGAGGGCCGCCATCATCTTGTCGGGCCCGCAGACGCAGTAGTACCTCCCCGCCCGCGGCAACAGGTCCGTGATGAGACCCCGCGTCCCCAGCGAGCCGTCCTCCGTCGCCACGTGGACCGTTCCCGCCCGCTCGAACTCGTCCAGAAAGAGGATGTCATGGGCCGTGCGTCCGCC
>JASLXW010000330.1 GCA_030740135.1 Nitrospinota bacterium | reverse complement strand
CGTCGAAGAGGCAGTGAATCTTTTTGCCCAGGTTTTTCTTCGCGATGTAGGTAAGGGAACTTGCCGCAAGCTGGTAGGGCGTAGTATTCGCGGTGAAGAAAAGAGGGGACATCTTCTTCACGTTGCCCGGCGTCGATATAATGTGTTGCGGGTAGTTGGCATAAATGATCTTGCGTTTTTTCGAGAAACCGTTGAGCCGCATTTCCTCGGGGCCGACCATCGAGCCGGCGAGGAAATCGACGCGATGGTTGTCAAGAAGATCGAGGGCATGGGTCGTCACCTGATCCCACTTGAACTGATCGTCCCGGAAGAGAAGCTTGACCTTTCGGCCGTCGATGCCGCCTTCCTTGTTGATGTCATCGATGGCGATGCGGACACCCTCAACCTGGTCGAATGCCTCAGTGGAGTAGGGGCCGGTGGTGGGATGGATCGAACCCCACTTGATCGGCCTGGCGCCAAGGCCCTCCTTAAGGAACGGCGGGGCGGTCTGAGCGGCCACGACGCCGCCGATGAGGCCTGCGCTTTTCAGGAACGTTCTGCGGTTTAATCGGCTCATTTCGATATTCCCTCCTATCTTCCTGTTGCCTTGAGTTGACTCTTCAACCTCGCACGAGAGGGGCACCCTATTTTCCGGATGAAAATTCTCTCTTGATGGGATGAAGAAACGGCCGGAAAAGCGATTATTCGCTTTCACTGGCTATGAAATATTGTGAATCCCCCATGACCGCACATGCTCAGTCACGACACAACTACTATATGGTCACAATAAATTTTATATATGTTGATTTTTTTTTTTAGCCGGAATTATGCGGCGACGCACTCAATCTAGCAAATTCCGACCTTCTAGTGGCATTGAATACAGGGATGCGGCGCGGCGAACTGTTCAAATTGCAATGGAAAGATATCGACTTCCGAAACCAACTCGTAAGGGTGGCCGACTCCAAAAACGGCGAAAGCCGCGAAATCCCCATGAATCGGACTCTTGAGGACACTCTCAGGGGGATTCCCCGGCGATTGGATTTAGTATTCATCTTTCCAGGGAAAACCGGCAGGGGGATAACAGATATCAAGAAACGCTTCAAAAAGACCCGTGAAGCCGCTCAGATCGAAGATTTCCGCTTCCATGACCTGAGACTTACGTTTGCTTCTCACCTAGTCATGGGAGGAGTGGATTTGGCAACGATGAAGGAGCTACTAGGCCACAAGAGAATCGAAATGACCCTCCGATATGCCCACCTCGCACCGGAGCATAAGCGGGCCGCCGTCCAACTTATGGACACCTATATGGACACCAAGGCAAGTAAGGCGGCTTCGCAAACCTCATAACCCATTGATTTTATGGTGGGGGGGACAGGGATCGAACCTTGGGCCCATGCCATGTAAGGGTACTTTGCTCTCTGACTCACACCTACTCATCCCAACTCATCCCATAAAAATCAGGCAAATCCGCTCTCCTCTGTTGGGCTGAGTAGGGTCTAGTAGGCTCCAGTTCACGGACAAAACACGGACAATTTGGTGCCTTGATGACTTCCATGGTGAAGGAGTAATTCGCCATGCAAAGGCTTTCCCGGGGTATGAGCTAGTAGAGTTCTGTCGACTCCCCGCTCCCGGCCTGCTGCTGGGGACGCCAGCGGAGCAGGTAGCGCTCCAGCCGGTTGACGGCACTGTTGGCGATAAGAACGATGAACATGAGCAGTAGGAGGCCGGCGAAGGAGCCGGCGATGTTGAAGAGGTTGCTCGCGTGCTGGATCATGAATCCGAGGCCGCTGCTCGCAGCCATGAATTCGCCCAGAATGGCTCCAATAATCGCGAAGGGGACGCCGATCTTGAGTCCGGTCAGGATCCAGGGCATCGAGGCGGGCAGTGTGATTTTCCAGAGCACCTGCATCTCGTTGGCGCCCATGACCTGGGCGAGATTTTTGAGAGCGGGGTCCACCCCCCGGAGTCCGGCGTAGGTGTTCATGAAGGTGAGGAAGAGCACAAGGCTGACCGCGAGGACGATCTTCGACTCGATCCCGATCCCGAACCAGATGATCAAGATAGGCGCCATCGCCACGCGCGGGATGCCGTTCACGGCGACGATGAAGGGGTCGAGAATTTCGGCCAGCGTCTCGAGCCGCGCCAACATGAATCCCAGCGAGATTCCCAGCAGCGCGCCGATGACGTAGCCCAGGAAGGCCTCCGTCATCGTCGTCATGGTGTCGGTAAAGACGCTTCCGCTCAGGGTGATCTCGACCAGGTATTCAAAAATCCGCATGGGGGAGCTGAACCAGAAGGGATCGACGCAGACCCATTTCTTGGGTCCGAGCTCCCAGGCGCTCGCCTCCCACATGGCGAGGAAACCGGCCGCGAAGGACACCCGGTAGGTCAGCATCCGAAGCTTGGCATTCTTGATGAAGCGGCCCGTACGCGTGCAGCCCACGTCCACGAACGCCAGCGCATGAAAAAATATCCCCGTCACCGAGCAAGTCGCGTAGCCGAAGACGGTCAGGGCAAGCAGCATTCCGCCCTTGAGATAGTCACTCCGCCAGAGCTGGGGTACCCCGGGCAGCGGAATCGTCAGTAGAACAGCGGCCACTTTCGAGAGGATGCGGGTTTCGGGAGGAGCGGACGATTCCTGCCCCTGAGCGGTGCTTCCGTTTTCAGGTGAATTCGTCATGGCAACCTTCTGCTCCCCCCGCCGGCGTCCTCTCTCATTCGCCGGACGCCTTCTGGATCCATTCCTCGCTGCGCTGGACTTCCTCGCGCAACTCCTCCCATAAATTATCGTAAATCTCCCGGAAATTCTCCTCCCTGTGTATGCGGAAGACATTGCGAGGGCGCGGAATGTCTACCGGGGTGACGCTCCGTAATGTGCCCGGCCGGCTCGTCATCACGACGACGCGATCCGCCAGGGCGATGGCTTCGACGAGATCGTGGGTGATGAATATGACCGTCTTGCGGGCTTCCTCCCAGAGGCCGAGTAGCTGATCCTGCAAGATGATCCGGGTCTGTGCGTCGAGCGGGCCGAAGGGCTCGTCCATGAGGATGACCTCGGGATCGTAAATCAGGGTCCGGATGATGTTGACCCGCTGGCGCATCCCCCCCGAGAGTTCGTGGGGGTAGTGGTTCTCGAAGCCGGTGAGGCCGACGCGCTGGATGTATTCGCGGGCTTTCGCGTGACGACTCTCCTTATCCACCCCGCGAACCTCGAGCGGAAAAGCCACGTTGTTGATGATGGTGCGCCAGGGATAGAGATAATCCGACTGGGGGACGTAGCCGATTTCGGTGTTGATGCCCCTCAGTTGGCGATCATGGTAGGTGATGGTCCCCGATGTCGGCTGGACGAGCCCGATAATGGAGTTGAGGAGGGTGGACTTTCCGCATCCGCTCGGCCCCACGATGGTGATGAACTCGCCCTCCTCGATATCGAGGTCGAGGTCCATTACGGCATGGACGCGGGTGCCGCGCGAGAAAAACTCCTTGTTCAGGTCGCGGATGGACAGAATCGTTGACACAGGGCGAGGTTCCCCATCCGCGCCCGGACCCCATCGGAGCCCGGGCGCGGCGAAAAGACAAAGTACCTTGCGGCCCTCCCCCGATCAGGGGAGAAAAGCGTCCGAGACAAGCACGCTACGCGGGAAAGGCTTCTTGAGCTTGCCGGCGGCGATAAGCAGGTTCTGGGTGATGTCGACCGCCCTCTGGGTGACCTTGCCGTCGAGGGAGACGGCCTTCTTCACCGCCGCGATACTCGTCCGGAGCAGGCGCTTGTCGGTCTTGGCGAAATATAGCTGAATCCGCTCGCGGATCTGCTCGGAGGTGTGCTTGGAGATCCAATTATTCGCCTTGAGGAGCGCTCGGACCACCTTCCGCACGGTGTCGGGGTTTTTCTTGGCGTAATCCGGCCGGACCAGCAGCACTTCCATCATGAACTGGTCCATCTCCGGATCTTCACCCGCCGAGTTCGTGATGAAGGGAATAGCGTTCCCCCGGAAGATGGCCGTCTCGGGCACGGGGATGGTCTGGATGGCGATTTGAATCTTGTTGCGCTCGAGCGCCGCGATGAGCACGGGGCCGGCCCCCGCGCCGATCAGCTTGACCTCTTTATTGGGCGTAAAGCCCGCCTGGCGAATCCAGTACTCCCCCTGGTTGTAGGTCAGCGCGCCCGGCCGGGTCGCCCCGACGATGAGGCCCTTCAACTTCGCGAGCTTTTCTTTATAGGGAGTGTTCGCGGTGATGCCGAGCTTTTTGGCCACGTCCTTGCGGATGGCCGAGTTGACGATGCTCTTGTTGAGGCAACTCATCACCGCGACGAGGCGCCCGCCCGCCTTGACGGCGTTGATCTGGTAAGTGCCCGCCGCCACCGAGAAATCGGCGTGCCCGGCGAGGTTGGCCTTGATGTCCGGCCCGCCGCCCCGGGTGGAGATCACCTCGACGGCCAGCCCCTCGTCGACGAAGTATCCGTTTGCGCGGGCTACATAATTGGACACGAACGCCAGGCTCTCGACCGCTTGGGTGATGATAACTCTTTTTGCGGCCGCCTCGGCGTGGGTGGCGAAGGAGAAGGTAAGAGCCATCCCCAGCGCCGCCGCCACCACCGTGACGAGAATCGAATTCTGTGCCATTTTCTTACTTTTGCGCATAACGGTTGCCTCCCCTTTTTCTATACATCGTGCGCATGTGCCCGATGTATAGACATGGAAAACGCATACACAACCAATAAATTGATCTGGTAGAGCCAGAATATAGGTGAAACGCCAATAAATCAATAAAGATACTTTGAAATAAGCGTACTTCAACCGGAATTATGCGGCAACGCTCTCCCTTTTTCAAATTCCGGCCGATTTACCCTTCCTCGGCCGCCTTCGGCAACCCCAAGGGCAACGCCGACACCGAGCGGGCGATCCGGGCGATGAAGGAAGAGTTGCCGTGGCTGAG
>JASLXW010000032.1 GCA_030740135.1 Nitrospinota bacterium | reverse complement strand
AACCGCCCGCCCCCCACCGACTCCGGATAAGGCAAATCCCCGCCGACGGTGTCGCTGTGGTAGATGAACCCGCTCTCAAGGAGGAGCTCCAACGTATGGACTCCCGACCTCGCCCCCGGGGACATCCATCCAATCGGCGCCTCTGCGGTGACCTCCCGGATCCGCTCGACGCTCATGCGAATGGCCGCGGCCTCTTCCTCGCGATCCAGAACCACAAACCGGACGGACTGGTCGTACCCGTGACCTCCGATCTCGTGGCCCGCGTCGTGCATCTCCCGGATCGCGTCGGGGCGGCGCTCGGCGGCGAGACCGGATGTCCAGGCGGTGGTCTTCACGCCATGGCGGTCCAGGATCTCCAGCAACCTCCACAACCCGGCGCGCCAGCCGTACTCCTGGTCGGTCACCGTCGCGGAATCCCGCGTCGCCTTGGCGCCGGGGGGGAACGGCATATAGAAGCGCGAAGGGCCTTCCGCAGTCCACTCCTCCACGTTGAGCACGATGCTGACGGCAATGCGAGCCCCGCCCGGCCACTGGATGCGTCTGGGCTTTCGCACAATTCTTCTCCAAGATTGATTATTCACGGATTACACAGATGGAGGCAACGTAGAGGGGTGTGCGATTTCGCCATGTCCTCTGTGAAATCTGTGAAATCTGTGGATAGAAACCTTTCCCTCCCGGCGGCCTCCTTGGCGCCGTAGGCCCCGGCCCGGCGATGGGCGATTCGGCGAATCCCGCTCTATCCATCTCCTCCGGGCTGAAGGAGCTCGAAGACACCGATCGCGATCGACCCCAGAAAGACCACCTGGGCGAACTCCAGGTAGGTTGCGGACGCGATGCCCATCAGAAATCCAAGCGTGACCTTGGCAATCATTCCGAGGATCACGGAAATCACCCCGGCCACGATTCCAACAAAACCATATGTCGCATGGCGCATCCTCCTCCTGTTCGCCTCTTTGAGGGCTCTCACTCCCTTGCGTCTCATCCCGGACGTCCGACCGGGGGACAACCCAATCTCCAACCAGCCTGACCCCGGATGACAGACGCGGGGCGGCGCTGACATTCTAGCACCTTCCGGATTTCCCGCGACCGGCGATTGGTCTACCCGGCCGCGGGCGCCCGCCCCCGGAAGCGCGCCCACAGGAAGAGGGCGGCGGACTGGAATGACAGATAGAGATGCGTGAAGCTCGGCAGCATGGCCGAGACCCCCATGAGGAGACCGAAATAGAGGTTTTTGAAATGCTCGGGCTCGGCGGGGTTCTGGAGGGCGTCCACGAGACGCCGCTGGTAGAACTCGTTCCGGTAGGACAGAGTGTCCAGCTCCCGCGCGGGGTCGCTCCCGATCAGCCAATCGGAAATCAGCCAGCCGGAGAAGGAGAAGACGAACAGGACCCAGCCCGTCGCCACGGCGGCGATCCCCAGATCGACGCTGAGATGGGCCAGATAGCTGACGCTGGACGCCGCCTTGAGCGCCCGCCGGATGATAAAGATCGTGACAAAAAACGAGAGACTGTCGAACACGGCCCCGAGGAATCCCACGGGGAACTGGACCAGGAAGTAGTGGAAGCCCCGCCCATCGCCGAACACGCGCTCGGGAAAGGCCGTCACCATCGCCAACCAGTAAGAGGCGACATTCAAAAGAAAAAAGAACAGAAACAACAGGGGAAAGAACCGCCCGAGACTGCCGCGCCTTGTTTCATAAAACGAAAGGAGGCGGGCCAGATGGCCCTTCCAGATGCCGATGATGGAACCGCGAGATGTCTCAGATATCGGCCGGCTTGTCATGCGGGCGGCCCCCTGACAAAACGTTCCGTCCAATCGAACACAAACCATCCACGGATTTCACAGATTACACAGATGAAGGGCAACAGAGAAAGGCCTGTGTTTTTTAATTCTGTGTGTTCTGCGCAATCTGCGGATAAATCCAAACGAAAAAAAGGAGGCGGCCGTTATCTCCGGCCGCCTCCTTGCGTTTTCTGGCGCGCGATGCAGGACTCGAACCTGCGACCTTCGGCTCCGGAGGCCGACGCTCTATCCAGCTGAGCTAATCGCGCGTGAACGTTCGTCTAGCCGAAAGATATTCCCGCGCCGGGGGGCTGTCAATCATTCCTCGGGGGCGGGTCTTCCGGTTCCGGCCGATCGAAGGCCCGGCGCTTGCCGGCCTCAGCCCATCCCGACGACGACGTTGCCGACGGCCTGCCCGCCCTCGACGGCCTCGTGCGCGGCGGCGAGGTCTTCCAGGGTGAATTCGGCCGCGATGGGGAAGGTGAGCCTGCCCGCCTCCATGACGCGGACGAGGTCTTCGCAGGCCTGGTGCTTGGCATCCTCGGGCATGGTGTAGAGGAAGACCTGCCGGACGAGCGTATTGAGGAACATGAAGGGATAAAAGGGGAGCTTCGGCTCCATCTCCCCCATGGACGCGTACGCGGCGATGGCGCCGTTGTTCTTCAGCGCCCCCAGGCTGGCCTCGAGGTTTCCGCCGAAATCCACTTCCACGATCCGGTCCACCCCTTCGCCGCCGGTGAGCTCCCGGACCCGCTCGGCGACGTTCTCCGTCCGGTAATTGACGACGTGATCGGCCCCGCCCCCCTCGGCCCCCCCGGCCCCGCGGGCGCGCTCCGCCTTCTCGTCCGAGCTCACCGTGGCGATGACGGACGCGCCGCCCCACTTGGCGAGCTGCACCGCGCAATGCCCGACGGCCCCGGCCCCGCCGGTCACCAAAACGGTCTTCCCCTGAACCGGGCCGTCCGCGAAGACGCAGCGGTGGGCGGTCATTCCGGGGATGCCCACGCACGCCCCCTCCGCGTCGGTCACGCCCTCCGGCAGGCGGACGGCCTGTCCGGCGGGCAGGGCGATGAATTCCGCCGCCGTCCCGAAGGGCCGGTCCCACTGTCCGTTGAAGACCCAGACCCGCTCGCCGGCGCGGGCGGGATCGACGCCCGGACCCACCCGATCTATCTCCCCGGCCCCGTCGCTGTGCGGGACGACGCGGGGGAATTTCATGGGGCCTCGGGCGCCCAGCCGATTCTTGGCGTCGGACGGATTCACGCCCGAAACGGCCAGGCGGACCCGCACCTCGCCCGCTCCCGGCTCCGGCGCGGCCATCTCCCCGACCTGGATGACTTCCCCGGCCGGACCCTGTTTCTCGTACCATCCCGCCCGCATCAGCGTTCCTTCATACTGTTCCGGGAAAACGGTCCCCGGTCGGGCGCGGCGACCCTCCCGGGGAATTCCCGATAAAGCCCGAGAACGAAAAGCCGATCATGCATCCGGGACAAAGTCCGCGCAAGCCCCCCGGATTTCCTCCCCTCCCGCTCCCCGCCCCCGCCGTGCGGCCCGCGCGAGCGTTGACTCCCCCGGAAAGGACCGATATATATTAAATTCGGACGGAGGTTCGCCGTTGAGACCGGGGACGGACCGGGTGATTCCGATATGGGTAAATTTGGAGCAAGGGGATGATCGCGCCCCCGCTGACGCACGTTGACCCGTCGGGACAGGCCCACATGGTGGACGTGGGCGAAAAGGCCGCGACGCGCCGGGAGGCGGCGGCCCGGGGACGGGTGTGGATGAAGCCCGAGACCCTGGACCTGATCCGCGAGAACGCCGCGGCCAAGGGGGACGTCCTGGGCGTCGCCCGGGTGGCGGGAATCCAGGCCGCGAAAAAGACGGGGGAGCTGATTCCCCTCTGCCACCCCCTGAGCGTCTCGGGCGTGGACGTGGAATTCTCCCTCGGCGAAGAGGAGGAGGGGGGGGAGGAGGGGACGCCGCCCCCCTCGGCGGAAGCCACGGGGGACACGGCGTGGGTGGACATCGAGGCGCGGGCGCGGATTACAGCGCAAACGGGCGTAGAGATGGAGGCGCTGACGGCCGCCGCCGTCGCGGCCCTTACGATTTATGACATGTGCAAGAGCGTGGACCGGTCGATGGTCATCTCCGACATCCGTCTGGTAAGCAAATCCGGCGGGCGGAGCGGGGATTATTCGAGGGCCGGAGAGCGGGGCGGCGGGCCGGGCGATTCAGGTTGAAGGAAAGACGGGCCGCCGAGAGGGGGGGGCGTCGGGCGGGCCGGAATGCGTTTTCATTCATCTCAACGGTTCAGACACGCGGTGCGATTGGGAAGAATTGTTTCATCATCCGGTTTATGAGAGGAGGGTTGCGGCGTGAGGTTGACCTGGTTGCGAGCCTTATGGGTCCTTCTCGGAGCGGTGGCCGGATACACCCTCGGCGCGGTTTCCTCGGGCAGCGTCTTTGCGGCCGGGGTCGGGGCGGTGACGGGCGTCGCCATCTCCGGCCTGGTGGTGGTGGCCGATTGGTGGTTGTCGGGTTACTCGCCGCGCAGCGTCGGCGGCGGGTTCCTGGGGATCCTGATCGGACTCCTTTCCGCGAGGCTGCTGGAGGCCCCGGTGCTGGCCCTGCCCATCAACTCGCCCGCCTTTCTGTCGACCCTGGTCCTGGCCCTGTACGTGGTGGGCGGGTGCCTGGGCCTGCTGGTGGGCCTGCGCAAAGGGGAGGGGTTCACCCTGTACACGGAGGGAAATCGCGCCGAGCACGAGGGGCAGGCGCGGCGCCCGGAAAGCGTGAAGATCCTGGACACCAGCGTCATCATCGACGGCCGAATCGCCGACATCAGCGAAACCGGTTTTGTCGAAGGGACCATCATCATCCCCCAGTTCATTCTCAAGGAGCTTCAACACATCGCCGACTCGTCGGATTCCCTGAAACGGAACCGGGGCCGGAGGGGGCTGGACATCCTTCAGAAGATCCAAAAGGACCTCAACCTTCGCGTGCAAGTGGTGGATCAGGACTTTCCCCACATCCGGGAGGTGGACGCCAAGCTGGTGGCCCTGGGCAAAGAGATGGACGCCAAGCTCGTGACCAACGACTTCAACCTCAACAAAGTGGCCGAGCTCCAGGGTGTCCCCGTTCTCAACATCAACGACCTGGCCAATGCCATGAAGCCCGTCGTTCTGCCCGGCGAGGCCATGACCGTCTTCGTCCTGAAAGAGGGCAAAGAGTACGGCCAGGGCGTGGCGTACCTGGACGACGGCACCATGGTGGTCGTGGACAACGCCCGGAAGAATATCGGCCGCAACGCCGATGTCGTCGTCACCAGCGTTTTGCAAACCACCGCGGGCCGGATGATCTTCACCCGGCTCAAAGAAGACGTGGAGCGGATGACCGCCTCCTGATGGCCGCGTCCCGACCTCCCGGACCACCCGGAAGCGGGGGGGCCGTCAAAGCCGCCGCCATCATCCCCGCCGCGGGCGCCGGAACCCGATTCGGCGCCCGCGGGAACGAGGCATCCAAGCAATTTCGCGATCTGGGCGGATTGCCCTTGCTCGTTCACGTCCTGCGGGCCTTCGAGCGTTCGCGCGTTCAGGCCGTCTACATCGCCGCGCCGCCCGGATGCGCGGCCTGGGTGCGGCGGGAAATGGTCCGTCGTCACCGGATTCGGAAAGTCCGGGCCGTTTGGGCCGGCGGGGCGAGCCGCGGAGAATCGGTCCGCCGGTGCGTGGAGCGGGTCCCGGCGGTCTATAACGTCCTCGTGGTTCACGACGGGGCGCGTCCGCTCGTGACGCCCGCGCTGATCGACAGCGTGACGGCCGCCGCCTTCGAGCATGGCGCGGCCCTGGCGGCCGTTCCCGAAACCGATACGGTCAAATCCATCCGGAAGTCCGGGGCCGGCGGCCCGGCGGGGGGGGGCGGATGGGTCCGAAGGACCGAGCGGCGGGAAATCCTGTGGCGCGCCCAAACGCCCCAGGCGTTCCGCGCGGAGGTCTTTCGAGACGCCCTGCGGCGCGCCGCCGAAACCGGATTCGACGGCACCGATGACGCCTCGTTTGTCGAAGAAGCCGGGGGGCGCGTCCGGATCGTCCCCGGGGATTTGCGCAACGTGAAAGTGACGGACCCGACAGACTTGCTGCTGGCGGAGGCCCTGTGGCGCGACGCGACCGGGGGACGCCGCGCCGGAAGGCCGCGATCGGGAGGCGGGGCGTCTTGATCCGGGTCGGGGTGGGATACGATGTCCACGCGACGGCCCTGGGCCGCAAGCTCGTCCTGGGCGGCGTGGACATCCCGCACGAGCGGGGCCTGGCGGGCCACAGCGACGCCGACGTCGCCCTCCACGCCCTGTGCGACGCCCTGCTCGGGGCCGCCGCCCTGGGAGACATCGGCGGGTACTTCCCGGACACGGACCCGGCGTACAAGGACGTCTCGAGCCTCGTCCTTCTCGAACGCGTCCGGGCCGTCCTGGAAGAGAAGGGTTTTCAGCCCCTCAACGTGGACTTGACGGTCGTGGCCCAGGAACCCAAGTTGGCCCCTTTTGTCCCGGAGATGAGAAAGCGGATCGCCGCATGCCTGGCGCTTCCCCCGGAGGGGGTCAGCGTGAAGGCCACGACGACCGAGCGCCTCGGATTCACCGGCCGGGAAGAGGGGATCGCCGCACACGCCGTTTGCACGATTCATTCGAGACCCAACGCCTGATTCGCCGGCTCCAGAAAGCTCCATGACCCTCCACCTCTTCAACACCCTGTCGCGCAAACTCGAGACCTTCGAGCCGCTGACTCCGAACCGGGTCGGGATCTACGTCTGCGGCGTGACGGTGTACGACGACGTTCACCTGGGCCACGCCCGGGCCGCCCTGTCTTTCGAGATCATCCGACGCTACCTCCGGTTCACGGGATATGAAGTCACCTATGTGCGGAACTTCACCGATGTGGACGACAAGATCATCGCGCGCGCCCAGGAGGAGGGGACCTCGTCCGAAGAGATCGCCGGGCGGTATATCCGGGCCTTCTCGGAGGACATGGGACGGTTGGGCGTTCCGACGGCGGACGTCGAGCCCCGGGCCACCGAGCACGTCCCCGCCATGGTGGAGATGATCGAGGGCCTCATCCGGAAAGGATTCGCCTACGCCTCGGCGGGGGACGTCTACTTTGCGGTGAGGGAATTCGGCGATTACGGGAAACTCTCGCGCAAGAACCTGGACGACCTGGAGGCCGGCGCGCGGGTGGAGGTGAACGAGCGAAAGAGGGACCCGCTGGATTTCGCCCTCTGGAAAGCCGCCAAACCCGGTGAGCCGGTCTGGGATTCGCCCTGGGGAAAGGGGCGTCCGGGGTGGCACATCGAATGCTCCGTGATGTCGCATCACATCCTCGGCGAGACCTTCGACATCCACGGCGGCGGGGAAGACCTGATTTTCCCTCACCATGAGAACGAGCTGGCGCAGTCCCGCGCTTACACCGGGGGAGCGTTCGCCCGGTACTGGCTTCACAACGGCCTCGTCCGCGTTCAGCAGGAAAAGATGTCCAAGTCCACGGGCAACTTCTTCACCCTCAAGGCGGTCCTCGAAAAGTTCCGCCCCGAGGTCGTGCGGTTTTTCCTGGCCGGCGCCCACTACCGGAGCGCCCTGGAATATTCGGACGACGGCGTCACGGCGGCCGGCCGCGGCCTGGACCGGCTTTACAACGCCTGCCTTCGGGCGGAGGAGGCCTGCGCCGCCGAGGGGGCCGATCCGGGGCAGGACGGCGGGGCGGACGAAGCGCTGGATGGGGTGGTCAAGACCTTCGAGTCGGATTTCACCGAAGGCATGGACAACGACATCAACACCCCCCAGGCCATCGGGGCCATGTTCACCCTGGCCCGCGAGATCCACGGCGCGCTGGACCGCGCGGCCTCCGCCGGAGCGGCCGCCCCGGCGGAATCGCTTCAAAAGGCCGTGCGCTCCTTGCGGGATCGGGCCGAGGTCCTGACATTCCTCACGCATCCCCCCCGGCAGTGGTTCCAGCAGGCGTACGCGCCCGAGGACGCGGCCGGCGCGGACGGACCCCTGGACGACGAAACCATCGGGCGCCTCGTCCGCGGGCGCGAGGAGGCCCGCGCCCGAAAAGACTGGGCGGAAGCCGACCGCATCCGGGATGAGCTGAAGACCCATGACGTCATCCTGGAGGACAGCGCCGCCGGCACCGGCTGGAAGCGAGCTCAGAGGTGAGCGCGAAACGGGTTCGGACGGCGGCCCGGGGACGGGCGAGCGAGGAACCCCGGACGCTTTATGGTCTCCGGCCGGTCCGGGACGCGCTGCGGGCGGGCCGCCGGACGATTGAAGGGGTCTGGGTCCTCTCCGGCCGCGAGGATTCCTCCCTGGCCGAAGTCGTGGAAGCGGCCGAGCGGGCGGGCGCGCCGCTCTCGCGGGCGGACCGGGGGCGGCTGACCGAGCTGGCCGGAAGCCCGGACCATCAAGGGGCCGTCGCCCGCGCGGGACCCCTCCCCCTGCTCCCGCTGGAAGCGGTGGCGGGGGAATCACCCGCGGACGACGCCGGGGGGGGCGGGGGGGGCGGCCGGACGGCCGTTTCAACGCAGACCCTCCTGGTTCTGGACAGCGTCGTGGACCCCCGAAACTTCGGCGCGCTCTGCCGCTCCGCCCTGGCGCTGGGCTGCCGGGGCGTTGTGTTTCCGAAGGACCGCTCGGCCGGCCCGACACCCGCGGCGGCCAAGGCGGCGGCCGGGGCGTTGGAATACCTTCCGCTGGCGCGCGTCACGAACCTGGCGCGCGCGCTGGAGTCGCTCAAGGAATGGGGCTGGTGGATCATCGGCCTCGCCGAGGAGGGGGAGCGTTCGCCCGGGGAAATCCGTTTCGACGGTCCGGCGGCCCTCGTCGTCGGGGGCGAGGGGAGCGGACTGAGGCGGCTGGTGCGCGAGCGGTGCGATCACCTCATGCGGATTGAGACAAACCCGGACTTCCCGACGCTGAACGCCTCGGTGGCGGTGGCCGTCGCGCTTTATGAGATTCAGAAGAGACGAGGGACCGGGGGAGAACCTTCGCGATAGGCCTTACTCCATGTGCCAGCCATGGCTGGCGATGACGGACTGGCCGGTCAGGGCGTTGGACGGAAAACCCGCCAGAAAGACGGCAATCTCCGCAATATCCGCCGTTGTCGTGAACTCCCCATCCACCGTGTGCTTGAGCATCACGTCACGGACGATTTCCTCCTCGCCGACGCCCAGCTCCGCCGCCAGCTCGGGGATTTGTCTCTCCACCAGGGGGGTTCGCACAAAGCCCGGGCAGATGACGTTCGCCCGCACACCGCGCCCGGCCCCCTCCCTGGCCACCGTCCTGCAAAGCCCGAGCAGGCCGTGCTTTGCGGTGACATACGGGGCCTTCAGGGGCGAAGCGTCCTTCGAGTGCACGGAGCCCATGTAGATCACCGCGCCGCCGCGCCCCGAATCGTACATGGGGCGAAGGGCCGCGCGCGTGGTCAGAAACGCGCCGTCCAAGTGGACCGCGATGATCCTCCGCCAGTTGTCGAAAGAAAGCTCGACGACGGGATCGAGATGCTGGACGCCCGCGTTGCTGACCAGCACATCGAGCCCCCCATAAGCCCGGACAACCGAATCGATCCCCGCGTCGACGGCTTTTTCCTCGGTCACGTCCATCGCCACCGCCATGGCTGCGCCGCCGGCCCGCTCGATTTCAGCGGCCGCGGCCTCCGCCCCTTCGAGGTTCACATCCGCGACGGCGACCTTCGCGCCCTCCCGCGCGAAGGCGAGCGCGATTTCCCTGCCGAGACCGCTGGCGGCACCCGTCACAACGGCGACTTGCTCTCTCATCCGCATGTCGAGCCTCCCGGCCACCGGCGCTTCCGGTGAACGTGGATGGGTCGGGGGTGAAGCGGCGTCCGCCGTCCCGCAAGGGCGGTGTCGGCGGCCTCAGCCCGGGCCGCGCCTTCCAGGGGAATCCTCCATCGGGGTCTACATCCTGAGGACGAATGACGCGTAGACGGCCGTCACCGCCAGGAGGAAGAACACCACGCCGAACAGGCGGGTGGACAGGCGGTGGAGCCTCTGGAACCGCTTGCGGAGCCGGGCCAGCTCCACGGATCTTTCGGTGGACGCCCCCCCCGCCCCGCCCGGCTTGCCCTGGATTTCGTGGACCTGGACCCGCGCCTCTCTGGCTTTCGGCAGGACCACCCAGCCCCCGTAGTAGTTGAGGCCCGCCATCGCGGCGACGAGGACAAACGGGATCCACAACTTCACCGGGGAAAGGCCCCCCCAGGAAAGAATCGTCAACGGGATGACCGACGCCAGGGCGATGAGGGCGCAAACTGCGCCGGTCTCGAAATAAATCGGCAGGGCGAGACCCGCCACCCGGCCCGCCACGTCGGGCATGCGGGTGAAGAGCGCCGCCGTCAGGATCAGCAGGAAAGCCGTGGCCCCCAGCCAGACGCCGATCGAGGTGTTGAAGCAAAACCGCAGAAAGGTTTTCATCCTCGGCCTCCCGCTCGGGATTCGGGGCCGCCGGCTTCGGCCTGATACGCCTCGGCCAGAAGCTCGACCGGATGGAGGACCCGCATCCCCTTCCCCTTCAACCCGCTCTCGATTTGGATGATGCATCCCGGGTTGGCCGCGGCGACCACCGAAGCGCCCGTATCCAGGATGTGGCCGACCTTCCGTTTCAGCAGACGCCCCGCCATCTCGGGCTGGGTGAGGTTGTAGACCCCCGCGCTGCCGCAGCACCAGTCCGATTCGGCCAGCTCCCGCATCTCCACGCCCGGTAGCGCGCGGAGGATTTCCATCGGAGGTTTGCGGACCTTCTGCCCGTGGACCAGGTGGCAGGCCTCATGGTGCGCGACGGCCAGCGGTTCTTCATCCCGGAGGCCGGGCGGCTTGGAGGGCGGGCGGAACCCCTGCTCGACCAGGAACTCCGAGATGTCCCGGACTTTCGCGGCCAGGCGCTCGGCCTTCTCGCGGTAGACCGGGTCTCCTTCCAACAGCTCGCCGTACTCCTTCATCATCGAGCCGCATCCGGCGGAATTCGTGATGATGAAATCCGCCCCGGCGTCCAGGAAAATGTCGATGTTCTTTCGGGCGAGCTCCCGGGCGGTCCGCCGGTCCCCCGAATGGCCGTGAAGCGCCCCGCAGCACACCTGCCCCTTCGGAACCCGGACGGTGTGTCCGTTCTCCGCGAGGACCCGGACGGTGGCTAGGTTGATGCGGCCGAACGAGATCCGCATGACGCAGCCTGTGAGAAGGGCGGCCGAGGCCCGGCCCGCCTCGCCGTTGGGGGCCCCTTTCTCCACCCGCCGGCGGATCGACGCCGGCGTCACCGGGGGCGAGAAGGCCTCCAGCTCCCCCATTCGGCCCAGGAATTTCAAAATCCCGCTCCCCCGAACGAGGCGTTGCAGCCCGCTCCTGCGATACGCGCCGAGGAGCGCGGCGGTGGCCGTGAGGCGCTTGGGATGCGGGAGAAGACCGCGCAGGGCGAGTCGCCGAAGCCACCCGTGCTCGCCGTCGCGCTCCCGCGCCGCCTCCACCTTCGTCCGCGCGGCCTCGATGAGGCTGTGGTACCGGACGCCGGAGGGGCAGGCCGTCTCGCAGGCCAGACAGCCCAGACACAGGTCGAGGTGTTTTCGGACGACGGCGGTGTAATCGATCCGCCCCTCTCCCGCGGCCCGCATGAGATAGATTCGCCCGCGGGGCGAGTCCATCTCGTTTCCGAGCTCGGAATACGTCGGGCAATCACTCAAGCAGAGGCCGCAGTGGATGCAGTCTGAAATCCGGTCCGGGTCGGGGGATTCGCCGCCGAGGGGACGGATGGCCCCGTCCGGAACCGCGGGCCTTTCGGTAAACGGCTCGGATGTCATGGACATTCGGCTCCCGGGATTTTCATGAGGCGGCGGGGGGTCAGATTCTTCCGAAGAATCGGCCGGGATTCATGATTCCTTTGGGGTCAAGCGCGAGCTTGGCCCGCCGCATCAGCCGACCGCCCGTCGCACCGACGGAGGCCTCGTCGAACAGGTCCAGCTTGTCCCGCAGGGCCGACGACCGAGTTTCGATGACGGAATATCCCCCCACCCGTGCGGCGGCCTCCCGCAGCGCCCGGACGGCGCGCTCGGCGCGCTCGATCAGGCGGGGGTTTTCTTCCCCGTCTTCCCAGCCGAACCTCATCCGGATGACGCCGTTGCCGGCGTGCACCTGCCCGTGGAACCGGAACCCTTCCGCCTCCCCCGCCGTCCGCGCCCGCTCGACCGTCTCCCCGACCCGCGTCAGCGGGACCCCCATCCGGCAGACGAATCCGGGCCCGCGGGCGGAGGCGTGGAGCGGGCCCGCCTGGCTCAGGGATTTCCTCACGGCGTCCGGTTCCTCGGGCCCCGGCCGGACGACCGGTTCCGCGCCCCAGGCGCGGCAGCCCTCTTCCGCCCGGTCCAGCTGCCCGGCGACCCCCGCCTCGTTGTCCCTGAAGCTCACCAGGAGGATGTTCCGCGCCCCGGCCGCATCGCCCAGGAGCCCGTCGGAGGAAAACGAACCGCCCGTCAGCCACTCCAAGGCCGTCGGCAGGATCCGCTCCGCCAGGATCCGCGTGGCGGCGGACTGGACGGCGCCCGCCTCATCGAACCCGGCCAGCAGGGTCCCTTCCCGGACCTTGAGGGAAAAGGTTTTGAGGGTGACCTCGGTGATGAATCCCAGCGCGCCCAGGGACCCGATGTACAGCTTGTTCAGATCGAACCCGGCGACGCTCTTGACCACCTTCGCTCCGAAGCGGACCGGTGTTCCGTCGGCCATGACGACTTCCATGCCGAGAACCAGGTCGCGCGGCGTTCCGAATCCCAGCCGGAGGGGTCCGCTGGAATTCGCCGCGCAAATCCCGCCTAGTGTCGCCGCGTCGCCCTCGAGGGGATCCAACGGCAGAAACTGCCCGCGCTCGACGAGAACCTCGTTGGCCGCCCGCAGGGTGGTTCCCGCCCGGAGTGTGGCGACGAAGTCCGTCTCCTGGTGTTCGGCCATCCCGCTGAGGCGGCTCAGGTCCACCACCCAGTCGCGGCGCGTAGGCGGGTAGCCGTGATGCTGTTTCGTCCCCCCTCCCCAAGGGATGAGACCCAGCCCGGCGTCCTGGGCTTCTTTCACCAGGGCGGACAACTCCTCGCGACTCTCGGGATAGAGGGTCAGCCGGGGGGCCGGGCCGTCGAAGGCGCCCGGCGCGGCCTCGCCCTCCAGGACGCGATCGGCGCCCAGGATCTTCCGGGCGGCCTCATCCGCGCGCTCCGGGTCAGTCATCCGAACCCTCCTCTTGCATTGATGTCCCGCCGATCCTCAGATCCAGACCCCGGCCGGCAGTTTTTGGCGGGCGGCGCCGCGCACCTCGGCGCAACGGCCCGGCGTGGGGAAGACCTTCCCGGGGTTGCAGCGCCCGTCGGGGTCGAAAACCGCCTTGACGCGCTTCATGGTTTCCAGGGCCGCTTCGCTGAACTGGGCGGGGATGTCCATCATTTTCTCGATGCCGATCCCGTGCTCGCCGCTCAGGGAGCCGCCCAGCTCCACGCAGGCGTGCAGGATTTCCGAGCCGGCCTGAATCGCCCGGTCCGTCTCCCCGGGCTTGCGGTCGTCGAACAGGATCAGCGGGTGGAGGTTGCCGTCTCCGGCGTGAAAGACGTTGGCGATGGAGAGGCCGTATTTCCGGACGATCTCCTCGATGCGCCGGATGGCCTCGGCTATCCGGCTCCGGGGAACGGTCCCGTCGAGGCAGTAAAAGCCGGGGCTGACCTGCCCGAAGGCGCCGAAGGCGTTTTTCCGTCCCGCCCAGAGCCTTGCGCGCTCCTCTTCACTCCGGGCCACGCGGAACTCGGTGCTGTCATTCCTGCGGCAGTGGCCCTCAATCGTCTCCACCCACTCGTCCATCCCGGCCACGGGGCCGTCGAGCTCGATGAGAAGGACGGCGGCCGCCGATTCCGGGAACCCGCTCTGGAGCGTCTTCTCGACCAGTTGGATGGTTTGCCGGTCGATCATCTCCAGGGCGGCCGGTATCAGGCCGTCGGCAATGATGTCCGAAACGGCGTCGCAGCCGCACTCCATCGAGTTGAAGACCGCGATCATCGTCTTCACCCCCTCCGGCAGCGGCAGCAGACGCACCGTGATCTTCGTGATAACGCCCAGCATCCCTTCGGACCCGATCCCGAAGCCCCGAAGGTCCAGCCCGGGGGTGTCCTCCACCGCCCCGCCCAGTTCCACCGCCTCGCCGTCGGGGAGGACCATCTCAAACCCCAGAATGTGGTTGGTGGTGACGCCGTATTTCAGGCAATGAGGCCCGCCGGAGTTTTCGGCCGCGTTCCCTCCGATGGTGCAGGCCGCCTGGCTGGAGGGGTCCGGCGCATAGTAATAACCGTCCCCTTTCACGGCCTGGGAGAGATGCAGGTTGACGACGCCCGGCTGGACGACCGCCCTCCGGTTGGGAAGGTCCACTTCCAGGATCCGGTTCATCCGCGCGAACCCGATGAGAACGCCGTTCTCATGGGGGAGCGCGCCGCCGCTCAGCCCCGTCCCGGCGCCGCGAGGGACGATGCAGGCGTTGTGCCGGGCCGCCGCCCGAACGGCGTCTTGCACCTCTTCGGTGGTCCCCGGCAACACGACCGCCAGGGGCAGGTTGGCATAGATGCTCAACGCGTCGCATTCGTACGAGAGGAGCTCCTCCGGCTCCGCGAAGACGTTCTCCGGACCGACGGCTTCCCGCAACTCGGTCACCAAGCGCCCTGCATCCACTGGCTCACCCTGGTCCTGCCGTCAGAGAATCCGAGAAAGGCCGCGCCGCATTCGGGACCCCTATTATATGCGGAATCCGGGCCGGGGACGAGGGACGTTGAATCCGGGTGGCCAGACCTTCTGTGAGTCCGACAGCGGGGAATTCAGGCTGAATTTCTCACAACGGGTGCGGTAGACGATTTTCCAACGGAAAAATGCGCTTGGCATTTCCCGTTTTCCGGGAGCGCCGATCCCATTTTCCAAAACACACATTGTGATCTGCGTTCGGCAGGGCAGACCCTTACTGGGGAGCGACCGGTTGCAGATCCGCCGCGACGGTCATTCCCGCGAAGGCGGGAATCTGGAAATCCGTGCATGTTCGAAACGAAGCAATGGAGTCATGAAAACGGCGGCCTATCCACCTCGGCCTGGATTCCCACCCCCCGATTAAACTTCTCGGGGGCAGGCCGTGCGGGAATGACGGGGTCGAAGGGATTCGAGTGGGAAGAGCCCCCTGTATCACCCGATCGTCTGTTCGTTTGTGAGAAATGCAGGTTAGACGAATAAATTACAAAGCAAGATTCTTTCCCGGCCTCCGCCCCGCTGTAACGTGAATCCTTAAGGACAATCATCTGTCATCAGTTGTTCTTGTTTCTGGGGAATTCCTTGACGGTGGGAAAAATCTGTGCTAGGGTAATCGAACGTACACTATATTGAAGCACCTATTCCAGCCGTAAGAAAGGCTCCCCACGGAGCGGGTTTTCAGTTCACCCTCCGGTGGCCGGGCGTTTTCGAGTCATTTGGGCGTCCCCACAGCGATTCGGTGCTCGAATCCGACATCTGTTAGGAAAAACCATGGCAACAAAGGTTAAAAGCGCAAAACGCTCCTTCCGAAAAGGGATGAGGGTAGTTTATCCCCTTCATGGTGAAGGGAAAATCGTCGATCTGGTGGAAAAAGAGCTTCCGACCGGGTCTAAACGGTTTTACGAGATTCAACTGGACGGTCAGCCGGATGCCAGTGTTTTTGTCCCCCGTGACGCGGCGAGGCGGTTCGGTCTCCGGGTTCCCATGCGGAAGAGCGATGTACCCAAGATTCTGACGATCCTCAGGAAAAAGGCCAGCGAAGATAAGGTCGAGCTCAATTGGCGGACCTGGAAAAACAGATACGAAGAACAAAAGCGGATGCTCCGCGAAGGCAACGTCACCGGTCTCGCGGAAGTGGTCCGCAATCTCCATGAGTTCTCCAAAGGCCGGACATTCAGCAGCAAGGAATTGAAACAACTCTATCAGTATACGTACGATCAACTCACCCGGGAGCTCTCCGAGGCGACCAAGAGCAGCCTGGACGACGCCGAGAAACGCGTGAGCAAGGCCCTGGGGACGACTCCTCCCTGGAAAGATCAGAAGAAGGCCGCATCGTGAGATCCGAGAAGACAGAAATCAAGGACGGCAAGAACGAATCCTGCTCCGTGGTTCATTGCGGCAACCCGCCGGTCACCGACGGGTACTGCGACACGCACCTCGAGCGCCTGGAGTTGATCAAGGAAGCTCATGGACACGTGAAGCAGATGCAGTTGCGCGCGCGCGAGGATGAAAAAGGCTCAACCATCGAGAGCAATCGGGAGGCCGCCCCCTCGTTCGGCCAACCCGAAGAATACATCGAGTAGGGTTCTCGACCTCCCAATCCTTGACCCGGCAAAGTCCCCGTCCGTGGAGTTTTCTTCTGAAGACATTCTGTCCGCATTCGGTCCGGGCCTTTCAAAAGTGAACGCATGGAGCGCCCGCGTTGGCGACCTCTTTGATAGTGGACTTATCCCGGTTTCGTGGAGAGTTTAGGGCTTGGGTTTTTAGGCGGATT
>JASLXW010000329.1 GCA_030740135.1 Nitrospinota bacterium | reverse complement strand
CCCCCCGTGAACGGGACCCTGGTCTTCGAGCAGCTCGAAGGGTTTGAAGGTTTCCTGAAAGAGCCCATTCGGCTCACGATCGAAAACCAATGGATCACCCGCGTCGAAGGGGGCGAGGAGGCCCGCTGGTTTGAAGACCGGATGAAGCGCTACGAGAACGGCAATTTCTTTTGCGAGCTGGCTATCGGCGTGAGCCCCAAGGCCCCGGTTTCCGCCGGGCTCAAGACGAGAGGCATGGACACGATCACCCACAGGCGCGCGGGCTCCTTCCACTGCGCGGTGGGAAAGTGGGCCAATCCGGATTCCCAAGTGGACAGCGGCTGGCACTGGGACGGCGGAGGGCTCCGGCCCACGCTGACGATGGGGGAGGTCGAGTTGATCCGCGGGGGAAGGCTGACGGCTCTCGACGACCCGGAGGTCCGGGTGTTCGCCTCCCGATACGGCCATCCGGACGATGTCCTGGCCGAGGTGTGGTGAAGGGAGATCTGGTCTTCTCCATTTGGGACAACCTCGTTCGTTGTCGCCAAAATAAGTTGACGATTCACCAATTACAAAGAAGGCCCTGCGAGGGCCATTGAAACTGAAGGCGGGCCTATGGGCCGGACTCCGGCTAGGGAGCGTGAGAGAAACCGTCCGGGGTTTCGGCAGTCTCCTGACGACCTTGGGGAAAAGCGGGGACTGACCCGCGTCTTTCGAAACCCTTTTGGTATGCCGCCCCCGGGTGTTGACAACCTTTATCAGTTATGCAGACAATCGTCTTCGAGATTCGGCTCAAACCAACCCGTCGCGCCGGCGAAGGATTCCGCTTTTCCCCGGATCATCCTGCTCAATGAAGGGGTGTGCGGTCCGCGACGGCCGGATAATCATCGAAAGGAGAAATGATGGCCAAGTTGGACATCGTCGTGCGGAACGCCCGGATCGTTTCAACGGCTGGGGTTTACTCGGGAAACATCCAGATCAAGGACGATCGGATCGCGGGCATCGTCTCCGAGCGGGACGACACCCCGGCTGAGCGGGTCATCGATGTAGAGGGGCGCTATGTCATTCCGGGCGTTGTGGATCCGCACACCCACATCGGCGGGAAATACCTCCTCGAGCAGGACTTCCGGACGGAAACCCCCGGATCCGCCGTGGGCGGCGTCACGACCATGGGGATCATGCACGGCGCGGGCCGGGCCGACCGGGAATACAAGGAATTCGTCACCGAGGAGGACGCCCGTCCGTGGACGGAGCGGCTTCCCGTGGCGCGGGAGATCGGGGAGGAGTCCTCGATCGTAGACTTTTTCTACACCCCCTACATCAGCATGGACGAGCAGTGCGACGACATCCCCAACGCCGCCCGGAAGTACGGGATTCCTTCCTGGAAGTTCTACGCGAACCTCAGAGAGCCGAAGACCGCGAACGTGGCGCCCAAGTGGAAGAACCGGATGGGGATGCCCGGGGACTTCGACGACGGGTTGTTCTGGTCGGGCTTCGAGCAGATCGGCAAGCTCGGCGTCGCCGGCCTGGCCCTGATTCACAACGAGAACACCGAGGTGGCGACGGCCGTCATGAAGCGGCTTCAGAAGGAAGGCCGCACGGACGGACCGGCCTGGACGGACCGGTGTCCCCCCTGGTGCGAGGCCGAGCACATCCTGCGCTACGGTCTCTTCTCCATGAAGGCCGGGTGCCGCTTCTACATCCTTCACCTTTCCACCGCCGACGGCCTCGAGGCCTGCGATGAGATGCGGGATAAGGGCTGCCGGATCATCGTGGAGACCTGTCCGCAGTATCTCTTCATGACCAAGAACGACGAGCCGGCCATCGCCGGAAAACCCAACGCCAGGGCCCTCAAGGTCAATCCCCCCATCCGGGACGGGCGCCACAACGAGGCCCTCTGGCAGGGGGTGATGGACGGGCGAATCCAGTGCATGGGCACCGACCACGTCGTCACCTGCATCCATGAGAAGTTCGTCCGGGGAGACACCGGGGACCGGACCACGGACCCGCTTGAAGACGTCTGGTCGACGGGCTCGGGGTTCGTTGGCATGCAGACCCTCCTCCCGCACATGCTGAGCGAGGGGGTGCACAAGGGCCGGATCTCCATGGAGCGCCTCGTGGAGATCTGCTGCGAGAACCCCGCCAAGACGTTCGGCCTTTATCCCAAGAAGGGAACCTTGATGGTGGGGGCGGACGCCGACCTGGTCGTTCTGGACATGGACAAGGAGGTGACCTTCACGGCGGACATCATGCGCTCCCACGCCGACTTCACCATTTACGAAGGCCGAAGGATCAAGGGATGGCCCTCGATGACGATCTCCAGGGGCAAAGTCATCTTTGAAGGGAGCCAGGTGACCGGAGAACACGGCCACGGCCGGTATCTGCCGCGAAAGCTCGACAGGCTGACCTACCCCATAGAGGAGAGTTGGGACCTTCCCAAGTAACCCTCTCCCGGTCAGCCCCAATTCTCCCTTATTTCAAACCCGCTCTTAAAGGGGAGCACTATAACCCTGATATCTAGAAGCCTACGATGCTTTCGCTATTGTAATCATGCCCATTGTATGCCTTTTTAAGTCATTCACCCATAGGGGAGTTGAATCGGAATCGGGTGTGGTCATCTCAAGAAATTCAAGTCATTTTTCGGAGTTTGTCCCGCGTCGATTCCCGGCGGGATGTTTTTCTTTTCCCGGGACCAACCCAAGAAGTCATTGGCCCTCGACCCATTGGGTGAATGAATAAATTGACTGACGAGACCGGGAAGACCCAGGAAGGCTTGTCGGACGGGCCTCCGCTTCGGGTGGAGACCCAAGCGCGGCTGGAAGAAATTCTCGAGTCTCACCGGAAGCGGATCTTATCGGAGGGCAAAGAGGGCGAGCCGGCCGATCTTCAGGGGGTCGATCTTCGGGGAGTCGATTTGAGCGGGGCCGATCTCCGGCGGGTGAATTTCCGCGGGTCCGATCTTCGGAGCGGGCGTCTTCGAGGGGCCGACCTGGAAGAAGCGAATTGTTGGAAGGCGAATCTGCAAAGCGCCGACCTTCAGGAGGCCAACCTCAGGAACGCCATCCTGATGCAGGTTTTCCTGCGGCAGGCCAATCTCCGGCGGGCCAACCTCAACGGGGCGCACTTGCAGATGGCCGACCTTTCAGGGGCCGACCTTGAGGGGGCGACCCTCGTGGAAACCCATTTAGAAGGCGCCAATCTCGAAGAAGCCGGCCTTCGGGGGGCCAATCTTCAAGAGGCGCGCCTTCAATTGGCGAATCTCACGAGGGCAAGCGGCCTCACCCGAGAACAGATTGAATCCGCGGTCACCGATGAGAACACCCGCCTCCCGGCCGGTCTATAAGCCGGGAATTTCCTCTTCACTCCCGATTTTGTGTTTCTGTGATGCAATTCAAAATGCGTGCGGTCTCTGAGACTTGACCCGGCCCGGCCGGCTTTGTTAGCGTGCTCGAAGTTCCCGGGAAGATTGATAAAATTCCACGCGGGGTGCGCGCTGATGGACGAGGATTGCCTCTTCTGCAAAATCATCGAAGGGTCGATCCCCGCCGCCAAGGTTCATGAGGACGAGCAGTGCGTCGCCATCGAGGACATCAATCCCCAGGCGCCGACGCATATTCTGGTGATTCCCAAAAGGCATATCGCGACCGTCCTCGACCTCGCGCCGGAAGACGCCGCCCTCGTCGGGCATCTCCACCTGAAGGCCGCCGATATCGCGAGGGAACGGGGTCTGACCGACGGATTTCGGCTTGTCTTCAATTGCAACGCCGGGGCGGGACAGTCGGTCTATCACATCCACCTTCACCTACTGGGCGGCCGGACGTTCGGGTGGCCGCCGGGCTGACCCGGCAGATCTGAAAAGGCAGTGATCCGCAGATTTCGCAGATTACGCAGATGAAGAGCTTAAAGAACCTAATAAGAACGGATTTAGACTCTGGAGCGTTCTGCCTTTGATTCCTTCAAAGGGTTTGGCCTTGTTTTTTTAATCTGTGAAATCTGTGTAATCTGCGGATCAAGTTTTCTTTTTTGTTTTCTTGGTTCTGTGGATTGTTCTTTACAGGAGAAAATAAATCATGCAATTCGGAATCAGGATCCCATCCATCGCCTGGCCGGACCTGACCCACGAGCGCAGCGCGAAGCTGCGCGATTACGTCCAGCGGTGCGAAGACCTGGGCTTTGACGCCTGCTGGGTCATCGACCACTTTCTGAAAACGCCTCTCATCTACGCGGTGTCCTGGCTCGATCCCCTCTTGACCCTGGCCTATGTCGCCGGGTGCACGAAGTCCATCAAGATCGGCACGGCGATCCTCGTCCTGCCCTTCCGGCATCCCGTTCTTTTGGCCAAAGAGGTGGCGACGCTTGATTTTCTCTCCGGCGGCCGGTACCTCTACGGCATCGGCGGGGGTTGGGACCGGAAAGAATATGAAGTCATGAACGTCAAGCTCTCCCAGCGAGGCCCGCGGACGGACGAGATCCTGGAGGCCACGCGCAAGCTCCTCACCGAAGGGCGCTGTTCCTATCAAGGCAAGTATTACAGCTTCGAGGACGTGGATTTCGATCCCCTGCCGCCCAAGATGCCGGAGGTGTGGGTGGCCGGCGGGGCCGCGAGCCATGCCCCCGGCGCGCCCGAGTCCACCGTCATCCAGCCCGGCGTCCTGAAGCGGATTCTCGGCGCGGACGCCTGGATCGTCCGGTCCAGCGGCAGCGACGTGGAGGACATCGTCGATGACTACAGGATCGTGAAGGAATACCTGACCGAAAACGGCCGCGACCCGGCCACGCTCAAGTACGTCGCCAGCCAGTTTCTCCACCTGGTCGAGGACTCCGACCGGGAGAGATGTCTCGACGTTCAGCGGGAGCACTTCGGGGTCATGATGGGCGCCCACAGGGGGCTGGACCACTTGATGTCTTCTTACCTGTTCGGCGATCTGGACGACGTGCGCCGTCGCATTGACGAATACGTCAAGCTGGGGACGCAGTACCTG
>JASLXW010000328.1 GCA_030740135.1 Nitrospinota bacterium | reverse complement strand
CGATCCCCCGGGCGGCGGCCCGGCCGTGGCGGGCGGCGTGATCGGGGTCCGCGCCGAACGCGCGGTCGCCGATGACCGCGTTCTCCGGGTTGGTCCACAGGTCCAGGACCGGGCCGACCTGGACGTTCGCCCCCGCCGCCGCGATCTCCCGGGCCATCGCCCGGAAGACGGCTTCGGTTAGGCCGGCGTCGTCCGCGGCGCCCAGACGCCGCTGGGAGGGGAAGTGCGTGAACGGCTCGGTCAGCCGGTGGACCCGCCCGCCCTCGTGATCAAGAAGGATGAGCGGGGGTCGGCCGGGCTCGCGGGCGAGTTCCGTGATGTGATCGCAAAGCTCCCGGAGCTGCCCGGGCGAGCGGGCGTTTCGGGCGAAGAGGATGACCCCCGCCGGGCGAATCTCCTCAATCAGCGAGCGCTCCGCGTCGGAAACGGCCTCCCCCGCCAGACCCACGACGATCAGGCTCCCGATCCGGTCTTCCATCTCCAAGCCCTCTCCTTCGGTTTGAGCGCCCCGGAAAGACGGGCGGCGGCCCGTCCTCCAAATCCCGCCCCTTCCCCCCCCGGCGCCCCGATCCCTTGATAGAATAACGCGAGTCTCGCGCGCGGAGTCCGAGCCATGCCGGCCAACCTCCCTCCAGAATATCAGAAGGCCGAGGCGGTTTACCGCTCGGCGTCCGGGCCGGAAGAAAAGATCGAGGCCCTCCAGGAGATGCTGCGCGTCATCCCCCACCACAAGGGGACCGACAAGCTCATCGCCCAGCACAGGAAAAAGCTCTCCCAACTCAAGGATGAAACCCAGAGACGGGCGGCGACCTCGCGCAAGGGGACGCGGGTCCACGTTCCCAAAGAGGGCGCGGCGCAGGTCGCGCTGGTCGGGATGCCCAACGCGGGGAAGTCGAGCCTGGTTCGGAAACTCACGCGGGCGACGCCCGAGGCGGCGGCCTATCCGTACACCACGCTCATGCCGACGCCCGGGATGATGCCCTATCTCAACATTTGGATACAGCTCGTCGACACCCCGCCCGCGACGTTCGAGGGCGCAAAGGTCTGGCTGCCGAATATCTTGAAGGGGGCGGACGCCCTTGTCCCCGTCCTCAACCTGGCCGGGGACCCGTTGGAGGAGCTCGACCGGGTCCTGTCGATCCTGAAGGGCTGGAAGGTCTTTTTCGAGGGGATGGAGGACGCCCTCGACGCCGAGCCGGGGTTCGGCAAGGTCCTGAAGCCGGTCCTCATTCTGGCCAATCAGGTTGACGCCGAAGGCGCCGCGGAGGGTTTCGAGATATTGAAGGAGCTGACCGAAGGCCGGTTTCCCCTCTTCGCCGTCTCGGCCGAGGAAGGGACGGGGCTGGAGGACTGGAAGCCGGCGCTTTTTTCCCGCCTCCGGATCATCCGGGCGTACACCAAGTCACCGGGCAAGGACCCCGACCTGGACGATCCCGTCATCCTGCGCGCGGGGGGCACGGTGGAGGATTTCGCCGAATCCATCCACAAGGACGTCAAAAAGGGCCTCAAGCACGCGAAGATCTGGGGCTCCTCGAAATTCGACGGCCAGAAGGTGACGCGGGATTACGTCCTCCAGGACGAGGACATCGTCGAGGTCCAGACGTAGCGCGACACTGAACGACTCGCCGAACAGGCTGCTGAAAAAGAACTTTGGCGGGGGCCGCGCTCCGGCCCATCTCCCGCTCCGGCCGAATCAATTTGCTTTCCCCTCGCCGACTCCCCATGCATAACGAAAACATGACGAAACAAAGCGGGAGAGATCGCATGAGGCTCACACCGGCGAAAATCGAGGCCAATCGACAGAAGGAAACCTCCATTATCTACAGACGCCGTCCCCGCGCAGGCGGGGATTACACATATAGGCTCAGATCGAAAGGACCGGGCGCAAATAATGTAAAAGTGAAAAAAGCCAAATTTCTGTTGGTATATAAGGACTTTCTGTTTGGCTTTTGGTTTTCGGGGGACTTCTTTTATCCGCAGATTACATGGATTGGAGCGGACCAGGAACCTAAAGCCAAGGCGATCCACAGATTTCGCAGATTACACAGATTGGAGAAGGACAAGAATAGGGACACAATGTGGGGCAATAGGTTCTCCGTGCGCCAAAGACGTTGTAATGACCGCAACAACCCCCAACCGCAGTTTGGCCGGCGTGCAAGCGCCCCTCCGTGCGCCGAAGACATTGTAATGAGCGCAACGACCCCCACCCGCAGCTTGGCCGGCGTGCAAGCGCCCTTGGCCGGCACGCAAGTGCCCGCCTTGCGGCCGGGGCGGGGGGGAGTATACTGATACTGGAATGAACGGGCCGGCAAGAGGGCCCTGTCAGACGATCCGCATCAAACAAACTTAAGGAGTGTTTCGTGAAGCGTTGGATACCCCTCATTGTCGGCGGCGTCATTCTTCTGAGCGTTTTCTCGACTTTCAGCGGGCGGTATAACAGCCTGGTCGGCCTTCAGGAAGGCGCCCGGGCGGCATGGGCGCAGGTGGAAAACCAGTACCAGCGGCGGGCGGACCTCATTCCCAACCTCGTCGCGACCGTGAAGGGCTTCGCGAAGCAGGAGCGCGAGGTCCTCACCGAGGTGACGCGCCTACGCAGCCAGTGGGGAAAGGCCCGCGCGAGCGGAAACATTGGCCAGCGCATCCAGGCCGCACGGGGTCTCGACTCCGCCCTGGGGCGGCTGATGGTGGTCATCGAGCGGTATCCGCAGCTTCGGTCCAACCAGAACTTCCTGGCCCTTCAGTCGCAGCTCGAGGGGACGGAGAACCGCGTGAGCGTCGAGCGCCGCCGGTATAACCTGGCCGTCCAGGGGTACAACACGACCGTCCGCCGCTTTCCCTCGAACATCATCGCCGGGTTCTTCAACTTCAAGCGGATGCAGCTTTTCGAAGCCGAGGCGACCGCCAAGAAAGTCCCAAAGGTCAAGTTTTGAGCCGGCGGAGACCGCTTCCCATCCTACCCGGACCGGTCCTTTCGCACGTTCGATTCCGGATGCGGCGCCTCTTGGCGATCGCTCTGGTTCTCGCGTTCGCCGCGCCCGGATTGGCATTGGAAGTCCCCCCGCCGCCCAAGACGCGCGTCACGGACAAGACGGGGACCTTGACGGCCGGGCAGCTTTCCAACCTGGAGCGCGGACTGGCCGAGTTCGAGCAGAAGACCTCGAACCAGATCGTCGTCCTGATCATTCCGACCCTTGAGGGGGGGAGCCTCGAAGACTTCTCCGTCCGTCTGGCCGAAAAATGGAAGCCGGGCCAAAAGGGGAAAGACAACGGCGTCATCCTCCTCATCGTCAAGAACGACAGGAAGCTTCGCATCGAGGTCGGATACGGTCTCGAGGGCGCCTTGCCCGACGTCTTGGCCGGGACCATCATCCGCAACGACATCGCCCCCCGGTTCCGGAAGGGGGATTTTTACGGAGGGATCCTCGCCGGTCTCCGTGGGATCGCCGCGGCCACGCGGGGCGAGTACAAGGCCGCCCCGACCCGAAGACGCGGAAGAAGGCGAGGCGGCTCCCTCGGCGGACTCGGTTATGTCGCCCTGCTCTTTCTCTTGATGAGCGGCATCGGGGGCTTTCGCCGGAGAAGGCTCGGGTACTGGGGACTCGGCTCGGCGCTTTTCCTGGGCATGGGCGCCCGGGGCTCGTCGGTGGGCCGGGGCGGATTCGGCGGAGGCGGGGGGGGCTTCGGAGGCTTCTCGGGGGGCGGAGGCGGTTTCGGCGGGGGCGGCGCCAGCGGGGGCTGGTAGGTTTCGGACGCGCGTGAAAGAGGACGGCCGCGAACATGGCTCGATCGAACAACCCCAAGAAATTCCTGACGGCGGAAGAGCAGGAGAAAATCCTGGCGGCCATCGCCCGGGCGGAGGACCGCACCTCCGGCGAGATCCGCCTGCACGTCGAGGGAAAGTGCCCGACCGATGCGCCCCTGGACCACGCGAAGGAACTATTCTCTAAGCTGGAAATGGACAAGACCGAACAACGCAACGGCGTCCTCATCTATCTGGCGACGGCCAGCCACCGGTTCGCGATCCTGGGGGACGAGGGGATTGACCGGGTGGTCCCGGATGATTTCTGGGGGGACGTCAAGGACCTCATGGCCGCGCGCTTTCAGGAAGGGGATTTCTGCGCAGGACTGGTGGAAGGCATCGCCCGCGTAGGCGAGAAGCTCGACGAGTTCTTCCCCTGGCAGACGGACGATGTGAACGAGCTTTCCGACGAAATCTCCTTCGGGGGGAGCGCCGAGGAAAACCCGCCCGAGCCGGGTTAGCCGCACAACGACCCCACCCCGTCATTTCATCCTTTCCGATTCACCCGAGCGATTCGCAAATCCCGTTTTCGCGATAACATGGAGCCGGAAGGCAAACGGCCGGGGCTGTTGATCCCGCCGGGTCCTTCCGCCGCGACCCACACCCTCGATCCGCCTCCGGCCGGAGCCTGTCATGACGGAAAAACACACGAATCGCCTTGTCCACGAAACGAGTCCTTACCTCTTGCAGCACGCCCACAACCCGGTGGATTGGCATCCGTGGGGCGAGGAGGCCCTCGAGCGCGCCCGCGGCGAGGACAGGCCCATCCTCCTCAGCATCGGCTACTCGGCGTGCCACTGGTGCCACGTCATGGAGCGCGAATCCTTCGAAAACGAAGCGATCGCGGCCGTGATGAACGAGCATTTCGTCAACATCAAGGTGGATCGCGAAGAGCGTCCCGACCTGGACGACATCTACATGCACGCCGTCCAGATGATGACCGGCGCCGGGGGATGGCCCATGACGGTGTTTCTCTCCCCGGACCTGCGGCCGTTTTACGGCGGGACGTATTTCCCGCCCGACGACCGCCACGGCCGGCCGGGGTTCAAACGCCTCCTGCTGGCGCTGGCGGAGGCCTACCGCGACCGCAAAGACCAGATCCGTGAGAGCGGCGAGCAAATCACCCAAAACCTCCAACAAATGGCCCGGGTGCATCCCTCCACGGA
>JASLXW010000327.1 GCA_030740135.1 Nitrospinota bacterium | reverse complement strand
CCGGAACCGAACCCGACGTGCGAGATCCACCACCACCCCAAACCCCAGCTTCTCATGTTCGCGGGCGCGGAGGGGTCATTCGAGGTCGAGGTTCCCTTGAACGACGAGCTCTACACCTTCACCAAGACCACCGCCATCTGGATCCCCGCAGGGGTGGATCACAACGTCAAGTACAACCGCATCGACGCCCCAATGATGGAAACGGGAATCGTCATCGGGCAGGGGCATTACAGTTGAAAAGGACGCGAATTGCGTTTTCCGGAGTATGCGCCATTCACTGAGAGAAAAAAGGAGAGCAAACCATGCGAAAGATGACCGCGATTCTTTTCGGTTTTTGGTTGTTGTTCACCTGGACGGGCTTCGCCGTCCCAGCCGTGGCGCAGGAACTTCGAGTTGGCCTCCCCGTTCCCCTCACGGGCTTCGTCGCCGAAAGCGCCCAGGAGATGGTGGAAGGCTTCAAGCTCTACCTCGAGCAAACCGGGGGAAAGCTGGGCGGCATGTCGGTCAAGCTGACCGTAGAGGACACCGAGGCCAAGCCCCAGAATGCCATCACCAAGATGCGCAAGCTCGTCGAGAACGACAAGGTGCATTTTGTGGTGGGTTATTTACTGGCATTCGAGGGATACGCGGTCCGAAAGTACGCAATTGAAAACAAGGTGCTCCTGTTCCTGCCCATCGTGGCGGCCGACGACCTCACGCAGCGCAAGCGGAGCCCCTACATCGTTCGCATGATCTGGACGAGCAGCCAAACCAACCATCCTTTCGGCGAGTATGCCTATAAGAAGTTAGGATACCGCCGGATTGCCACAGTCGGCCAGGACTACGCCTTTGGCTGGGAAAGCGTGGGCGGGTTTCAGCGGACGTTCGAAGCGGCAGGGGGCAAAGTGGTCCAGAAGATCTGGGTCCCCCTGAACGCCGCCGACCACGGCCCTTACGTGAGCCAAATTCGCCGGGATGTGGACGCCGTCTTCGGGTTGCTTGTCGGATCGCACATCCCGAAGTTCTTCAAGGCTTATCAGGATTTCGGCCTGAAAGCGAAGATCCCAATCATAGGCGCCAACATCATGACTGATGAAGACGTGTTGAAACACATGGGGGATGAAGCCTTGGGCGTTCTGACCTCGCATTCGTACGCGGCCACCCTCAAGCGGCCGGAGAACGTGAAATTCGTCAAGGCGTTCCAGGCCCGGTATAAGAAAGATCCCTCGTATTATGCGGAGGGGATGTACACGGCTGCCCTCTGGCTGGACCGGGCCCTGAAGAAAACGGGCCTGCCTACCAACAAGCTGAAGTTCATCGATGCGGTGAAGTCCGTCGATCTGCGGGACGCCCCACGCTCCCCCCTCCGGCTGGACAAGTACAACAATCCCATCGAGACGATTTACATCCGAAAGGTAGTGAGGAAAAAAAGTGGGAAAGGTCTGGACAACGAGGTAATCGACTCGATCCCCAACGTCAGTCAGTTTTGGACCATCGATCCCGACGAATACATGAAGCGCCCACCCTATAGTCGCGATTTTCCTCCTTGCAAGCACTGCAAATAGGAAGCGACGGGTGCAAACAAATATAGCACTCCCAACCATCCCGGCGGTCCCCACGCCGCCGGGACGCGAGGCGCTGTCTACAGTCATGAGAGGTCAACAGAATGCGGCTCGAAGGAAAGATCATCGTCGTCACGGGGGCGGCACGCGGCATCGGAAAGGTGTACGCCAAGAACATCGCAGCTGAAGGCGGCAAGGTCGTCGTCTCGGACGTCCTGGATGGAGACGGCACCGTCGAAGAGATCCACAGGTCTGGGGGAGAGGCGATATTCGTCCGTGCAGATGTGGCCGATGAAGGGAGCACGGAGGCCTTGGCCAATGCCGCTAATGAGGAATTCGGCCGCATCGATGGGCTGGTCAACAACGCCGCCATCTGCGCCGATGTCCGGTACTGTCCGATTGATCAAGTGACCTCTGAGGAATGGGACGCGGTCATGGCCGTGAACGTGAAAGGCGTCTGGCTGGCTTCAAAGGCAGTGTATCCCTACATGAAGGGCCAGGGTTCGGGGAAGATCGTCAACATCGCTTCCGTCACCTCCTTCCTAGGTTACACGGACATTCCCCACTACGTCGTGTCCAAAGGAGCCGTCGTGACGCTCACCCGGGTTCTCGCCAGGTCCATGGGAAAAGACGGGATCTGCGTCAATGCCGTCGGCCCCGGCCTGACGCGCAGCGATAGCATCGCCGAAGTTCGGGGACCGCTGTTTGACGAAGAGGAAGCGCCGTTGCTGGATATGCGGGCCATCCCCCGCAGGCAATACCCGGACGATCTGGTGGGGGCCATCCTGTTTTTCCTGTCGGATGCGTCCGACTTCATCGCGGGCCAGACACTCTTGGTGGACGGAGGAATCCACATGAACTGAGTCGGTCAGCGAGGGCTCGCGCATGCCCAAGGCCGATCACCCGGCGGACGGAATACCGCCTGTGATGCGCAGGCGCTTTCTTTTGAAACGGACCCAAGCGGTGAAAGGCCGCCCGGTAAGGCGGCTGCCCCGCTTTTCCCCCGTACCTAAACGACCACCTCCTGCATTCTCTCCCACCCGATAGGAGAGCCCGACCTCATGGCGTATTGGGGGGTCCACCTACTCAACGGATTTGCATTCGGCGCCCTCCTTTTTCTTCTCTCCAGCGGGTTCACCCTCGCGTTCGGGTTGATGAAAATCATCAACGTTGCCCACGGCTCTTTCTATATGCTGGGGGCCTATATCGCCATTTCCGTGGTGAAGTGGACGGGCAACTATCTGCTCGCCGTGCTTCTGGGCGCGCTTTCGGTGATGGTCATTGGGAGCCTGACCGAGGAGCTCCTGCTCAAACGGTTTCACCTGAAGGATCTCCCTCAAGTCCTGTTGACGATGGGACTTGCGTTCGTCATCGCGGACACCGCGCTTCTCATCTGGGGGGGGGAGCCCATGGTCATGGCCTCCCCCCGGTGGTTTCGGGGGGCCGCGCGGATCGGTCCCGTTTACTACCCAAAATACCGCCTGTTCGTGATCGCCGTCAGCGCCGCCGTGGCCTTCGTACTTTGGGCCTTTCAGGAAAAGACCCGCGTGGGCGCAATCGTCCGAGCGTGCGTGGATGACGAAGAGATGGCCCGCGCGATGAAGATCAACACCCGCCTGCTTTTCTTCGTGATGTTCGGATTCTCGGCGCTGTTGGCGGGCCTCGGCGGCGCCGTCGGCGCCGCATACATCGGGGCCTACCCCGGCGTGGACTTCGAGGTGCTTCCCCTCGCCTTGGTTGTGGTGATCATCGGGGGACTGGGGAGCCTGGGAGGAGCGGTCCTGGGAAGCCTATTCGTGGGGATCATCGACTCACTGGGAAAGGCCCTGTTCCCGGAGTTGTCCTATTTCACGCTCTTCGCCCCCATGATCATTGTCCTCGCCATCAAACCAACCGGTTTACTGGGAAGGGAATAAAGGCGTGCGAAGAGTTCTGGAAAAGAAGGGGTGGGTGACCGGCTCCTGTTTCCTGATCCTCGCCCTGCTCTTGCCCCCCTGGCTTCCCTCCTTTTACGTCCACATCCTGATCCTCATGACCATCTTCGCCATCTTCGCCATGAGCCTGGACATCCTGATGGGTTACGCCGGGCTTCCCTCCTTGGGTCATGCCGCCTTCTTCGGCGTCGGAGCGTACACCGTGGGATTGCTTGCGGTCAAATTCGGGTATCCCTGGTGGGCCGCTGTGCTGATCGCGCTGTTACTTTGCACCCTCACCGGCGCGCTCTTCGGGTTGGTCGCCTTGAGGACAGTCGGTCTTTACTTCATGCTGATCACACTCGCATTGGGAGAAATCCTATGGGGGCTCGCCAACCGTTGGGGATCGTTCACCGGCGGCTACAACGGTCTGCCGGACATCCCTCGTCCCTTTGCCGCCGTCAGTACAACCCTGAGCTTCTATTACCTGGCCCTGGCCCTGTTTCTCGTCGCGGGGGTACCGATGTATCTTCTCGTTCGTTCTCCTTTCGGACTGTCGCTTCAGGGAATTCGGGACAGCGAATCGCGGATGCGCATGCTCGGGTACAACGTGTGGCTGCACAAATACGTGGCGTTCGTGATCTGCGGTCTGTTCGCTGGATCCGCCGGGATCATGAGCGCTTATTACAACGGGTTCATCAGCCCGCTGGACCTGTCCCTCTCAACCTCGGCCGAGGCCCTCCTAATGGTGATTCTAGGGGGCGCGGGGACGCTGGTGGGACCCATCATCGGGGCTGTCGTCATCGTTGCGCTTCGAAACTTTCTCAGCATCTACATCGCACGCTGGCTGATCGTTCTGGGTGCCATTTTTATTTTCACCGTCCTCTATGCGCCCGATGGCGTCATGGGTTGGTTCAACGCCAGACGCCGGAAATCAACAGCTCCTGGGGACTGGAGTTCTATGGACCCAACCGACCCTGCCGAAGGAATCGTCCATTCAGTTGAAGCTGCGCGCCTTCCCGTGACCCAGACCGGGGCCCATCAGGAATCCGATTCGAGCAATCCGGTTCTTCGGCTCGATAGTGTCACTAAGAGCTTCGGCGGGTTGCTGGCCGTCCGGGACGTTTCACTCAATGTGCGCGCAGGGGAGCGGGTGGGAATTCTGGGACCCAACGGGGCCGGAAAAACCACGTTATTCCACTTGGTCAGCGGGTTGCTCCGCCCGACATCCGGAAGGATTCTCCTTTTCGACCAGGACATCACGCGACTGCCTCCAAACCGGCGCGTGGCGCTAGGCCTGAGCCGGACTTATCAGATCACAAACCTTTTTCCCACCCTGACCACCCTGGACAACCTTCGGCTTGCACTCATTAGCCTCGAAGGAAGCAAATTTCTGATGCACCGTCCGACGCACAACCTCGAAGATGTCAATGAGCGGGCCAGGAGTCTGCTGGAGAAGATCGGTCTTTGGGAGCCGCGCGAATACGAGGACCGGTATCTGGCGTACGGCCA
>JASLXW010000326.1:3389-4983 GCA_030740135.1 Nitrospinota bacterium | reverse complement strand
GAACGTGGTGTCCACGAGGAACTGCATCCTGTTCTTGAGCATGACGCCGATGCCCGTCTTCTTGGTTTCCTCCGTGACCATGTGCTTGTTGTTGAGGTCCAGGTGGGCCCGCGCCAAGACGGGAGAGACGCTCGGGACCTTTTTGATGAAGAACCGCATGGCCTCATCGGGGCGCTCCACGCCGAACGCCAGTCCCTTCAGCGTCGCCCGCACGAACCGCTTGACCTGATTCGGGTTGTCCTTCAGCCTCGATTCCTGCGTGATGATGCCGTTGGAATAGAGGTCCAGGCCGAAGTCGGCAAAGAGGGTTTCCAGCGCCTTCTTGCCCACCTTCTTGGCGGCGGCAAAGTACGAGGGGCCGATGGTCGCGTACGTCACGACGGCGTCCACCCTTTCGGCGATGAGGCTCGGAAGCTGAGAGGAGGCCTGCATGTCCACCCACTTGACTTTGCCCGGGTCGAATCCCGCAACGCCCGCAAAGGCCGGGAACATGATCCGGGTGGCGTTGCCCACCGAGGCCCCGATCGACCGGCCGACAATCCCCTTCGGATGCTTGATGCCCGATTTCTCCAGCACGTACATCACGAACAGGGACTTGTGGTGAATCATGGCGACGGTTTTGACTTTGACGTCCGAGTTGCCGCGCGCCGCAACCAAGTTGCCGGTGTCGGCGTGTCCAAACTCGGCCGAATTCGCGGAGATCCGCTTGACGGTGTCGGAGGAGCCGTGTCCCCGGATGATACGCACATCCAGTCCTTCGGCTTTGTAAAAACCTTTTGCCACCGCCGCGTACAAGCCCGAGTGCTTACCGTAGGGGACCCAATCGAGGTTGAACGTCACTTTTTCAGCCCGTACCGCCGCCGGGGCGGCCAACAGCACGGCGAGGACCAAGATTCCCACCCATGCAAAGAATCGGCTGCTCATTGCGTTCTCCTTCTTGGATCCTTGGATGGACACCACCCCCCCAGCGAGAAACAGTCCGGAAACCTTGTGAATATCATCATCAGCCGACGACGACCGCAGGTGTTCGGGCTTGACACGTTTGGACCCCGATGTGGCATCATCGCCGCATCGGATTCCGTTCACCGCTGGGGGCCCGCCGTTCTCCGACTTTCCGGAGAAGGCCGCCGCCTTTGGCCACTGACAAATCTCCACACGTGAAGCGGCGCGGGGCTTGCCCCCCCAGTCGTCTATGCCTGCCGGGAACAACGGGTATCCGCCGCAGAAAGTTCTTATGCGAGCCACACCCCACAGCGCCGACACCCTCTCAACTTGCAGATTGGCGCAATAATAGCGTGAAATTAATGCTTTGACAATGGGATTTATCCCGGCGGCTTGCCTCCACGGTCCATCCCGTTATGGAAGAACGAAGCAGGAAATGATTGAGCGGCTTGAGTCCATCATCTCCGCATTGTTTCAGCCCAATGACGGGGAGGACAATTTCTCGATCCTCGATCCCGCCGTTCAACTGGACGAGGATCGCACCGACTCCGCCGGTATCGCCCGGTCGCTGAACGCCGCATTCCTGATCTTGCTCGCGGGCAGGGGGAAAGGGGGGGGCGGGGGCGGCGGGGAGCGCCCGGCATTCGAGCGG
>JASLXW010000326.1:0-3379 GCA_030740135.1 Nitrospinota bacterium | reverse complement strand
CTCTCCCGCATGACCGATTCCTCCGAGTGGGCGGAAGTCGCCGGATTCTTCCTGAAAGGGAGAGATCTGATTCATGAAGAGATCGAAACGGTCTGTAAGGACGACGCCGGTTTCGCGGAACGTTTGGTGGGCCTCTCCGAATGGCTGTCGGATCAGCAAGTTCCGAAGAAGCGGGAAGAGACCATCGAGAAAATCCGGTCGGTCTTTTTTCCGGAAGCCCTCCACATCCGGACAAGGACAGGAAAGGCCGTAGAAGACCTACGGGCGAAGCGCACCATCACCCTTACGGCGCTGAACGACGAGCCGATCACCCATGTTGCCCGGCAGATACTCTTCACCTCGAACATCATTCTCGCGGCGCCCCCTGCCTCCCGGTCCCCCGATGAGCTCTCCCTGAGCGGGGGGCTGAAGGAAAGGCTTTCTCGAATCGCCCGCGAACCTCAGCTCCACTGGTACGATCACCCCATCCAGATCGGCGTGGAACCGGAGAAAAACGAGGTCCTCTACGGCCTCCGCGGCTTGGACGCGGCGCTTGCGTTTGAACAGGCCCGGGGCGGGGCCTCACTCGATGAAAAACTGACCTGCGTGTTGTCGGTCTCGGTGACCCATCAAGGCCTCAAAGACATCGTCAGAACGTACCTCGGGGAGGAATTCGCCCGCTTCGGCAGGCTGAACAACCTGGAGGTTGCCGTATTCACCGAAGAGGACACCCGCCGGATGATCGACGACGTTCTCGATCCCGCGGCCGGGCGTTACCTAACAGCGTACGACGCCAAAGAGCTCCTCGGCATCTTCGGCGTGGACGGCGAATACGGCAGGCACTACAGCTTTCTGAAGGCCATCGCCGCATTCTGGAACGTCTTCATCCAGCCGGAAATCAAAGCCACGTTCAAGATCGACCTCGACCAGGTTTTCCCGCAAAAAGAGCTCGCCGAACAAACCGGCCGCTCCGCATTCGCCCACCTGACAACACCGCTCTGGGGGGCCCGAGGAGTCGATGCCGACGGCAAACCCGTCGAACTCGGCATGATCGCCGGGGCGCTCGTCAACGAGAGTGAAATCGAAAAATCCCTGTTCACCCCCGATGTCCTTTTCCCGGACACTTCCCTTTCTCCGGATGAGTACATTTTCTTCAGCCCGTTGCCGCAGGCGGTTTCGACGGAAGCGGAAATGATGACGCGCTACAACACGGAGGAGCTGGACGGCCGGAGAACGTGCATTCAGCGCATCCACGTTACGGGCGGAACGAACGGCATCCTCGTGGACCCCCTGCGCCGGCATCGTCCCTTTACACCGTCCTTCATCGGCCGGGGAGAGGACCAGGCGTATCTCCTCTCCGTGCTCTCTCACCGGGAACCGAGACTCGCTTATCTCCACAAGGACGGCCTCATCATGCGCCACGACAAAGAAGCATTTGCGCAGGAGGCCATCCAGGCCGCTTCCGTGGGCAAGCTGATCGGTGATTACGTCCGCATACTCTACTTTTCCGCGTACGCCGAGGCGCTGGGAGAAGGCAACTCGATGCCTCTGAAAGACGCGGTGGATCCGTTCACGGGCTGTTTCATCTCCAGGATTCCGAAAACCGTCGTGTTCCTTCGCTTCGGCCTCAAGGCCGCATCGCTCTTCGCGGCGCGCGAAGACGAACAAGGGCTTGAGTTCGTCACCCTGGGCTCACGGAACATCGCAAAGGCGCTTGATTTTGTCCGGGATGAGAACGGCGGGCTCAGGCAGTCCTACGAAAGGGAGCGCCGCGGGTGGGACGTGTATTACGATGTCCTCTCCGCCGTCGAAGCCGCCCTGCGTGGTGAAGACGCCTTCGCGTTGGATTTGCGGAACAAGGCGCAACGGATCGTGGATCAATGCGCCGTCCGCTTCGGCCGTGCGTAGACCCTCCGGATCTTTCAGCAACCCCTGTGTCATCAGTGGATCTGTTGACTCGTCGCCGCTGACCCCGACCGCCGGGATCTCGATGAGCAGGTCCGCGTGGGCCGGCCGGGCCGTGGTGATCAGGGCGCTCGCGGGCTTCCCTTCGGGAGGATATGGGTGGGGCCTGGAATTTCCGGTCCACCCCCAAGACAGAAGAAATACTCGGTTTCAAAGTGAAAATATCGAACAAGGAGGAAAGAAACTTAACCTGTGAGTCACCAGGAGTTTTGCGGGAACGGAGGCCTTCAAGGTGGCGGCATTCAATGCCTTCAGACGAGAGCGCGCCGCTTCCTGGAGCCATTGACTGCGGTCCCACGCACCTTCCGCTCTTCGTCGATGGCGTGTCCGGCTCTCGGCGGGAGACTCCCCCTGGGAGGAGGTCTGACCGGACGCTTTGATTCACAGATTCGCGGATCAACCCTGAAAGAGTCGCCCCGGCCCGCGCCTACGCCCGTGGTTCACCCCACCAGGCTCGCCAAGCTCATGCTGGTTTTCAGGTATTCAATGTCAACGGGCTTGGTGATGTAATCGTAGGCGCCTTCGGAAAGGGCCTTCCTTCCGATACGATCGTCATGAAGCGCGGTGACCATGATGAATCCCAAAGCGGGATCGATGTCCTTGGCCCTCCTCATCACTTCCATTCCGTCCATTCCCGGCATCCGGATGTCGAGAAGCACCAGGTGCGGCCGCTCGGCCTGAATCAACTCCAGCGCCTGTTTCCCGGTTGTGTCCACCGAGACTTCATACCCCTGCCTCCCCAGAAATTTCTTCAGGAAATCGCAGGCCAAGGGCTCGTCGTCAACGGCAAGGATTTTCGCCATGTCTACCCGCGCTTCGAGGAATGGAGTCATGCTCATTTGATGAGAACCTCGTCCTCGACCGTCGGGCCGGCCGGTGACTCAGGAGGTCGGGTTTCCACCGGTCGAGAGCGCCGGCGGCTGCGAGGCAAAGCCAACGGGTCATGGAGACGGGATGGGTGGTAAGGGGGATGAGGGGTATGAACACCATCCCGCTCCAGTACCCGAAGGCCCAAGTTGCAGGTCCGCATCACTTCGACGCGGCCATCGCCAGTGTCTTCGCGGCGGCCTTGCGGGCGTGCAGCCCCAGAAGGCCCTCGGCGGCTTGCGCCACCTCGACCCACTGAGAGGCGTTCAGGTCGCCCGCGCGACGCTCAGCCTTCGCTTGACGCCGCGCGTCCGTCGAGGGCTTGGCAGCGATTCTCCCAATCGTCCGGCTTCCGGCGCCGTATAACCTGGAAACAATCCGCTCTTGAGCGAGGGCGCCGCCAACAACCGCCACCAGAACCAAACCGGAAAGAGCAATCGTCTTGGAAATTTTCGCGACTTTCATTTGCCATCCCTCCAATATCAGATTTGAACACTCGCCCTTATTGTAATTACCGTGCCTATCCGCTTGACACCCACACCCACTACATCTAGGGTGGGCGTCAAGC
>JASLXW010000325.1 GCA_030740135.1 Nitrospinota bacterium | reverse complement strand
CGAAGGGAATACGCGCCCATCCGCACCTTTCGGCTGTGGGAGGAGTTCAGGTCGAAGGAGATGCTGAAGGTCAGGTCCTTGGCGTTCTCCCTCCGGGAGCGGAAGGTCCAGGGCTTAATCAGGTCCTTGGCCTTCTTCCAGGTCTTCTTCAGGTTGAAGACCTCTGAATAAAAGGGAGAGCCGCCTTCAACGTACATGGTCAGCCGGATCTTCTTGGACTTGATCTGTCGGGACCCGGTGTAACGAAGCCGCACGTACGCGCGCCCGGAACCCCGGGAGATCATCCAGGGCTGGTAGCCCGTGAAGACCTTCCGGTTTCGGCCGTCCAGGGCATAGGCGCCGACGTAGACTTTGTCTCCCTGCGCCCCGTCGTACGAGAACCTGGCGCTGACAATCAGGTCCCCGTCCGTCTCGTGGACGCGCGTGAAGCCCGCCATGCTGTTGGCGGCCCGGGCGTCCGTCGCCGCGAGGGAAAAGAGGAGAGACAGGCCGACGAAGGCCGGGAGAATTCCGCGAATCCCGGAGATCGAGGGCCTCCGGTGAAATGGACCGAATCGTATCATCTCTATGGTTCCTCCTGATGGACTTTGAACCGTTGAACTGATTCCCATCTTTCAATGTCTTCCTTTCACAGAATTTGGACATCCCATTTTTCAAAAAGTTCGCGCGAGAAGGAAAATTTTGATTTCAGGCGGCCGCTCAGGGGGAGGGATCCGGGGGGGGCGAAGCGTTTGCGCCCCCGCCGGGTCCCGCGCGACAGGTGTCTTGACCGAAGAAGGAGGGTTACACGCCGTCGAGTCACTCGACGGGGGAAAGGACAACCTTCCCGAAGAACTTCCCGGCCAGCAGGGCCTCGTGAGCGGCGGCGGCTTCCTTCAGGGGAAAGGCGGCCCCGCCCTGGGGCCGGACCTCGCCCCCGGCGAACGCCTCCGCCAGCCCTTTCAGGATGCCCGGCACCTGCGGTCCGGCGTTGAACATCGTCATCGAGAGCAAGTGCAGGTCCCTGAACAAGGCCGCGCCGACGGGGAACGTGGCGTCCGGCCCCTTGCCCGTCCCGTTTCCGATCAGGACGATCCGGCCGAAGAGGGCGAGGGCCGAGAGGTCCCGCGCCAGGTTGTCCGCCGCGACGGTCTCGATGATGATGTCCGCCCCCTTTTCATCCGTCAGCCGCTTGACCTCTTCATCGAAGGGGGACTCCTTGTAGAGAATGACGTGGTCCGCGCCCAGGGCCTTGGCCCGCTCGGCCTTCTCCGCGGAGCCCACGGTCGTGAGAATTTTGGCTCCCTTCCACTTCGCCAGCTGGATGGCCGCCGTGCCCACGCCCCCGCCGCCCGCCTGGACGAGGACGGTCTCGCCGGCCTGAAGGTCCGCCTTGTTGAACAGGGCCTGCCACGCGGTCATGAAGACGATGGGAACGCCCGCCGCGTCCTCGAACGAGAACCCGTCCGGGACCCGCGAAACCTCGGTCTCCGCCATGCGCGTCAGCTCGGCATAGCTCCCGCCGGCCACGCGCCCGTAGACCTTCTCTCCTTCTTTCAGGCCCGTTACGCCCGGGCCCGCCGCCTCCACCACGCCGGCCGCGTCGACGCCGGGAATGTAGGGAAGGCTCATCATGGCGGACGCGGGATGTTTGCCGGAGCGAATGGCCATGTCCACGGGGTTCACGCCCGCCGCCTTCACCCGAACGAGAACTTCGCCCTCTCCGGGCGCCGGGTCGGGGGCGTCTTCGTGCATCATGTTCTCCGGACCGCCGAACTCGTGAACCCTGATCGCCTTCACTGAGCAATTCCTCCTCTATCAAATGGGACGCCGAACCGAATCATGGACCGCCCGGCCGCCCCATCAGAGACCAAAGCGCCCGCGGCGCGAATCGTTTTTGGACATCAACCAGTCTAGCACACTCCGCCCTCATGGGGTCCGCGCGTGGACGGTCTTGGACAAAGCGACTTTTTCATTCCTCAAGGCTATATTGAGACGACGCCGAAAGGGGCGCTTGCGTGCCGGCCGAATTGCGGTTGGAATACCTTACGCTCCTCAGAACCTCTCTGGCGCACGGCCTTCTTCAGGGTCGCACGCCATCGCAAATAACCTGGCCCATTGGCCACAGACGGACTGCTCAGACAAACCAACACCCACCCCAGAAAGGCCAAGTCAAAGGCTTGGCCGTCGAAAGTTTTTCAGGGGGGTCCAGGGGGGGCGGTTTTTCAAAAAAGCCCCCCCTGGAGAGGAGTCGGAAAACCGGCATGAGGAAATTGGTCGCGAGACCGTGGCGAGAATATGGCGCGACGAAGCGCGAGTGGGACGACTGGCGCTGGCAGATGAAGAACCGGATGGTTCGGATCGAGGATTTCCGCCGCCGGTTCTCCCTCTGCACGGAGGAAGAAGAGGGGATCGCCCTATCCGAGCGCAAGGGCGGGGGGGACGGGGGGGGCGGATTCGGGGCAGGTCTCACCCCCTACTTCGCGAGCCTGATGGACCCGAAGGACCCGGATTGCCCGCTGAGGCGTCAATTCATCCCCCGCGCCGAGGAGGCCCGGCCCTCGCCGGCCGATTTCCCGGACCCCCTGGGGGAGGAGGATCTCTCGCCCGCGCCCGCCATTGTCCACCGCTATCCGGACCGGGTGCTCTTCCTGGCCTCGAACGTGTGCTCCTCGTATTGCCGATACTGCAACCGCAAGCGGATGGTGGGGGACCCGGAGCGGGGCGTCACGGCGGCCCAATGGGAGGAGGGAGTTGCCTACGTCGCCTCGAACCCGGCCATCCGGGACGTCCTGGTCTCGGGCGGCGACCCCTTGACCCTCTCCGACGGCCGGCTCCTGGGGCTCCTGGGGAGGCTCCGGGCGATCCCCCACGTCGAGGTCCTCCGCATCGGAACGCGCGTTCCCATCACCCTGCCCCAGCGTGTCACCCCCGCCCTCGTCCGGGGGCTGAAGCGGCTCCATCCCCTCTTCGTGAGCCTCCACGTCGTCCACCCCAAGGAGCTCGCGCCCGAGGCCGGGCGGGCCTGCGCGCGGTTGGCGGACGCGGGAATCCCCGTCGGCAGCCAGAGCGTGCTGTTGGCCGGGATCAACGACGACGAAGAGACGCTGCGGACCCTCATGCACCGGCTCTTGAGGCTCCGGGTGCGGCCGTATTACCTCTTCCAGTGCGACCAGATCGAGGGCACGGCCCACTTCCGCACGCCGCTCCAAAAGGGCATCGACCTCATGAAGACCCTCATCGGCCGCACCTCCGGCTACGCCGTCCCGAAGTTCGCCGTGGACCTGTCGGGCGGGGGGGGGAAGGTCCCGCTGTCGCCCGAGTACCGGGAAGGGTCCGAGAACGGCCACCTCGTCTTCAGGAATTTCGCCGGAGAGCGGTTCGAGTATCTGGACGACTTGGGGGACGGGTGACCCGCATTTTTCACGACGATTTCGCGGCGGAAACGTTCATGACGCGAAGGCTGTCAATTGGCTTTAGAGGCCCGTCCCGCATATTTTATCCGCGTCTTGACCGAATTGATGGGGGCGGGCATTCTAGACAGGCTTTATGTTCAACGTTAATCAGTCTTGTACAATATAGAAAGGAGCCCCCCCCATGCCTCGGAAGGCCGTGAAACCGCCCACGGTGAAGACCGTTCCCATCACCCAAGCGCGACATCACCTGGGCGCCGTCGTGAAGGGCGTCCACCTGAAAAAAGAATACGTGATCCTGGAAAAGGACGGCATCCCCATTGTCGGGATCATGGATATCGATGAATTCGAGGACTACCTGGAGCTCCAGGACCCCAAGGTCCGAGAGCATATTCGGAAGAGTCGGGAGGAACACCGGGCCGGAAAAGCTCGGCCGGCCGAAGCGCTCCAAAATGAGCTTGATGCGCTTGCCCGCAAGGCGCGCAAGCGAAGCGCGGGCAACCGGCGTTAGCGTCCATGGCGTCGCCCTTTCGTCTCTCCACAACGCCTCGTTTCGATCGCCTTGCCCGAAAGCTTACGGAGCGCAGCCCCGAGTTCTCGGATATCTATCGAACAGCCCTCGTCACTCTCCGTGAAGACCCGCTCAACCGAACCCGGCGACACGCCATCAAGAATCTCCGAGGGGTCAAGAGGGATGAAGGGCAGCACCGGCTCCGTTACGATGTCTATGAGAATGAGGTGGTGTTTCGCTACTGCGGCCTCCGGCGGGAGGACACCTATCGGTAATCAAAGGGATCGATAAACGCCGTCGCCGCAGGTCTCGCCTTCTCCGGTTCAATCCCAATCTCTAACGTGTTTGAATGCATGACCTGACTACAGATTCCACAGTTCCGAAAACATTGCCAACACATAGGCGATTCCAAAGTCAAGAACTGATCCCAAAATTGCTCTCAGTTGAGCGAGATGATCTTCTTGAAGTCAGTCTCTCGCAAAATTAGCATCGGTTGGCCCTTTTCCATCAGAGCTTCCGCCTTGCGATGCTTCGAACTCTTTTGGTGTCCAACTAGCTTGCGGGCGTCTTGATCACCAACAACAAGCAAGGACGTTTTCTTTGTCACGCCGCTGTCGACCTTGCATCCGGCGGTTGCCGCCAAGTCAGCCGCTTTTCGTCTCGGCAATTCCAGCGCTCCCTTGAAAACCAATACCTCACCGTACAGAGGACCCTCTGGGTTGCCTTCGCGATGTATTGGGACAGAGCTAGCTGGGTCGATTGGCTGTTGGACCCGTCTAAGCCAGCCTCCAATATCTAAGCCTGCCTCTTTGCTGGCCCTAAGTACGATCTCCGCTGCCGCGCGTGCGTCCTCCCCGGCGTCGTGATGACTGAAGTCGATTCCGAGGTCCGAAGCTATGTTGGCCAAGCCATAACCCCTTCGGCTGTATTGTTCGGGCCACGCACGCCGCGCAATACGCGCACTGTCAAGTCAGATAAGCTCAGCGCGATGAAGCTCGTATTTCTCAACGGCGCTCGCAACGGCCACGCGATCAAAGCTCGTGTGGCTGACAACGACCGCATTGGCTGACTTAGCGGAGAACTCCCGGTA
>JASLXW010000324.1:4712-5001 GCA_030740135.1 Nitrospinota bacterium | reverse complement strand
CGGCCGGCCGGGGAGACATGACGAAAACGCGGTCGGAGAGATACACCGCCTCCCGGATGCTGTGCGTCACGAACAGGACGGTCTTCTTGAACTCCTGCCAAATGCGCAGGAGCTCCTGATTCATGTAGTCGCGGGTCATGGCGTCCAGGGCGCTGAAGGGCTCGTCCATGAGTAGCAGGCTGGGGTTGTGAATCAACGCGCGGCAAATGGCCACCCTTTGCTGCATCCCGCCGGACAACTCCGTGGGGACGTTCTCTTCGAACTCGGCCAGCCCCGTCATCTCCAGGAG
>JASLXW010000324.1:0-4702 GCA_030740135.1 Nitrospinota bacterium | reverse complement strand
TCGGCGGCCCGGGACTCATACTCCTTCTTTGGAAGGCCGAGGGTCTCGATGGGAAAAAGCACGTTCTTCATGAGCGATCGCCAGGGCATCAGGACCGGCGACTGGAAGACGACTCCGGTGTCCCGCCGAGGGCCCGTCACCACTTCTTGCCCGATGAGAATCTTCCCGGCCGTAACGGGCAGCAGCCCGCCGATGGCCATCAAGAGCGTGCTCTTCCCGCATCCGCTCGGCCCCAGGATCGAGACGAACTCGCCGTTGCGGACCTCCATGGAGACCGATCGGATGGCTTCGATTTCATCGCGCCGGGTCTCGTAGACCTTTTGGACGTTATCGATTTGGATGTGTAGGGAGTCTTGAGTCATCAGAGATGAGATGGAAAATGAATCCGGACGAGGAAAACCTCCCCGCCCGCGCGAGGCGGACGGGGAGGCGACAATTCAGACGATTTACGACTTCTTGGACGGATCGTACGGCGCGGCCCAGGCCTTGGCCTTCGCCCACTCTCCGGCCGTGAGCTTGACGTTGCCGGCGAACCGGTTGTTGAAGAGTTTCTCAACGGGCGGAACGTTCTTGGCCTTCATGTACTTGATCACCACGTCGCGCGTCTTTTTCTGGTCCGCCGCGTCCATCCAGCCCAGGCCGTGCTTTTCAACGGCCGGACCGGTGGAGAGGACGTTCGTATTCCCGACGTGAGTCATGAGGAGCTTCCGGGGCTTCGTCTTGAGCTCCGGCTTGGCCGCGATCATGATGTCCAGCGCCTTCTCGGGCTCCAGGAGCTGCATCTTCAGCCCCTCCATCGCCCCGTCCACCATGTCCTGGACCAGCTTGGAGTCCTTCTTGATCATGTCGCTCCGGGTGATGAGTCCCAGGTCCAGCGTCTGAAGGCCGACATCGGCGTACAGGAAGTGGACCGAGGGCGTCCGGAACCCCAGGGAGGCGGCGTTGCTGACGTAGTAGGTCCCGCAGCAGTCCGCCCGCTTGTTGAGGACCGTGCTGATGAGCTTGGCGGGGGACACATGCGTAATCTTCACTTTGGAGGCGTCGATCCCCGTCGCCTTGACGAAGCCCGGCCACATCACCGCGTCACCCGAGGCGGCCCACTGAAGAAGATGGCGGCCTTCCAGGTCCTTGATGGTCCGGATGCCCGTGTCCTTCCGGCAGGAGATGGCCTGGGGGGCCTTTTGGAGCTTCGCGCCGATGGCGACGACGTCCAGCCCCTTGGAAATGCCGGCGATCATGACATTGTAGCTTGCCTCGCCGAACATGGCCTTGCCGGCCGAGATGGTCTTGGTCGCCGCCCCGGAGCCGTAGCCGCGGAAGATGGATACGTCCAGGCCGCGCTTTTTCCAGCCCTGGGCCTTGGCGACGAACTCGAAGGCGTGCCCGCCGACGAACAGCCACGGTAGCATGAAGGAGACCTTCCGCATCTTGGATGCGCCGGCCTCCCGGATGAACGCGGGGGCCGTCCCCGCCGCGATGGCGACGCCGACCCCTCCGATCCCCTTCAGAAACGTCCGGCGGGTTACATCGATTTTCAGATCCTTGCCGATCTGATATCGCTTGGTGAACTGATCCATGATTTCCCCTCCATCTGAACGAGCGAGTTGCCGATTGGCCCAGGACGTCATAAGGTTCCGTGGGGGTTGCTCTTTGCCCGGACGCCGGATTACTTCCGGGGATTCCCTCCTTTTTGAAAAACTTCCTCCGCTGTCGAAACCGCTCTCGCTTCTTACTGGTCTGATTGAGGGCATTGTAACGCGAAAAGAGACAAAAAACCATCCTTCTTCAAAGAATCCATTATCTTGAAGGGGCGGGATAGGACCTTAGACCGAAATGGATGGACCCTCTTCGTTCCGGGCCGGGTCGTCGAAAAGTCGCGAAGGCTTCAAACGGGGGTGAATCATGCGCGAGGTGAAATGGCCCTACGGATGGGGCCGGGCGCCCTCGATGATCCCACTCTCCCGCTCCGCTTGAGCCTGCGGCGGCCTCGATAGGCCGTCAGGTTCCCCGCGACGGTTCATTCCCCTCTTGGGCCGGCACGGCCTCCCCGAGTCTCCGCGCCCTTTTCCTCCCGGCGGCGAGCCAAAGCGTCGAGGACCCTCTTCGATGTGACCGGGAGGTGGGTGATCCGGGCGCCCGTGGCGTCGGCGACGGCGTTGAGGATCGCAGGGGCCGTTGGAACGGCGGCGGACTCGGCGACCGCCTTGGCGCCGAAGGGCGCCAGGGGCTCGGGAACCTCGACGAAGAGGGGGACCATCTCCGGGGTGTCCTTCAGGCGGGGGATCCGGTAGTCCTTGAAGCAACGGGTCTCGCCGGGGAGGAATTCCTCCTTCAAGGCGAATCCCAGGCCGATGAGCACTCCGCCCTCGATCTGGGCCCGGACGTGGTCGGGGTTGATGGCCTTGCCGGCGTCGAGGACGGTCACGACCCTCACGACCCTCACCTCCCCCGTCTCGACGTTCACGTCCACCTCCGCCATCTGCACCCCCCAGGTGTAAGCCTCATGGGGGATGCCCTGGCCCGTCTCCGGGTCGAGGGGGGTGACGGCGGAGCGTTCCTCGACGGAGCATCGGGGGTCGACGCCGTCGCGGCGGCACAGGGCCGCGACGCGGCGCAGGGACAGACGCTGGCCGGCGTACCTCAACGACTCCAGATATCCTCCCACGAGGCGGATCTCCAGAGGGTCCAGCCCCAGGCGTGCGGCCAGGATGTCCAGCGTGGATTCCAAAGCGAAATGCACCTGGGGCGCGCCGAAGCCCCGCATGGCGCCGCAAGGGGGCGCGTTGGTGAAGGCCATCCTCCCCTCGATGAGGACGTTGGGACACGCGTATGGACCGGTGGCGAGGGTGGCCGCCCTTGTGAGGACGCCGGGCCCCACTGTGGTGTAGGCGCCCGTGTTCCCGAGGAGCTCGGCATGGAGCGCGGTCAGCCGGCCCTCGCGGTCGGCGCCGATCCGGTATCGCATCCGGAAGGGGTGCCGCTTCGTCGAGGCGCGGAGGGAGTCCTCCCTGGAATAGACCAGGCGGACGGGGAGGTTCAGCCGCTGGGCCAGCAACGCGAGAAGCCCCTCCGTCGCCAGGCCCGATTTCCCTCCAAAAGCGCCGCCCAGGGGCGTCTGGACGATGCGGACCGGACCCGCTCGGGAGGAACACCCAGGACCTGCGCGACCGGCGGCCTGAGTCCGTGGGGCTGTTGCGTGCAGGAGTGGACCTCGATGGTCCCGTCGGACGCCACCAGGGCCAGGCCCGCCTCGGGCTCCAGGTAGGCGTGCTCGATGAAGGGGGTGTGGTAAACCTCATCCACCGCCACCGCCGCCTCGCCGCTCAGCGCCTGCTGCGCGTCAAAGACATGGGCCAATGGACGATAACGGACCCGGAGGCCTCCAGGGCGGCCCGGGCGGCGCCCTCCGATTCCGCCGCCACGACCGCCACCGGCTCGCCGATGAAGCGGACGCGGCCCTCCGCCAGGACGGGCTCATCCTGCCGTATGGAGCCATAACGGAGTGCGCCCGGGACGTCCCGCGCAGTGAGGACGGCCCGGACTCCGAAGGAGCGGCGGGCCTCCGCCACGTCCAACGTCTCGATCTCCGCGTGGGGAAAAGGACTGCGGAGCGCCGCGGCGAAGAGCATTCCCGGCCGCCTCAGATCCGACGCGAACCGGGTTCGGCCCAGGACCTTGTTCAGGCCATCCGGGCGAAGGACGGATTCTCCGACGACGGGCGCCGGGTCCCGCTTGGGGGCGGCCGCCGGCTGGGTGGGTTGGGCGACCCGCAGGACGCCCTCGACGATCCGGTGGTACCCCGTGCAGCGGCAGAGGTTGCGGGAGAGGCGCCGCACCACGTCTTTCCTTGTGGGATGGGGATTGGCGTCGAGGAGGGCCTTGGCCGTCATGACTATCCCCGGGATGCAAAAGCCGCACTGGACGGCCCCGCATTCCAGGAGGGCCTTTTGCACAGGGTGAGGCGCCCCGGGCGAGCCGACCCCTTCTGATGGTCGTGACCGAGCAGCCCTCGACTTTCTCCACGGGGAGGAGACACGAAAGGGCGGCCTTGCCGTCCACCTGGACGGCGCACGTCCAGCACTCCCCGCAACGGTCACACCCCTCCTTCGTCCCGGTCAGGCCGAGGTCGCGGTGCAGCACGTCGATGAGGAGGAGTCCGGGGTCCGGGTCGAGCCGCACGGGCTGTCCGTTGAGGAGGAACGTCACCGGTCGGGCACTCATCATTCTCCCCTTTTCTCAGAAGGTCTCTTGGCCTGAAACGGCCCACGGCCCCCCCGCGAGAAACAATCAGGAGAAATTCCTCCGGCGCCCCCCTTCTGGAGTGATGCACCACCTTTTCCGGCAGTTGAACCCAGGGTGGAAGGTGGCGCCCCCCGGCAAATTGATCCGCCTGTTGACGTGTCTTATAGGGTGCCGAAATGCCCGCGTCCTGTCAATCCGGATTCGCTTTCATGCGCCTCAGCGGGGTCTTCGGAGCCACCCCTGCCGGACTGAGACAAGGGCGCCGCCTTCCCGGAAACGGACCCGGGTTGAAGCGGACTCTTGCATAATGGCATCTGTTGGAGATCTCTAACCCGCATTTCTCACAAATCGGATGGTTTTATGTTTCGCTTAGTAGGTTGCGAAAAAACTCCGATGGGTTGGTGTTTTGGCCAAGATTCGGACCTTGCGCGCTGTCATTCCGAACGAGGTGAGGAATCGG
>JASLXW010000323.1 GCA_030740135.1 Nitrospinota bacterium | reverse complement strand
TCACCGCCACCAGGATCCCTTTCCCCTGGTGGTGCAACAGCTCACCCAATTGGTGTCAAAACCTTTATAATCCCCTTCCAATTTCCCCGGCGGCCACATCCGGGTCCGGCGCGTTAGGAGATGGACCTTCTGCGTACGGGTAGGCCGGGCATCCTGCCCGGCGCATTTTTGGGGCAGGCTTGGACCTGCCCCTACGGGTAGACAGGGGGTTTTTGTCGTAGGGGCCGGACGGCGCCACCGCCTCGGTGGTCCCCGTCCCGGCCCGTCACACGCCCATGGGGAACACAATGCTGGAACTTGGTCAGCACCCGTCCATTGGGTAAATTATTGAAAGCCAACGGGTTCAATCGACCTACCCCGTTCGGGCGTTTCAGTTGGTGAAAAATCCAGGCTCGCCTGATCTCCTCCCCCGCCGGCCGCCGACAGGCCGGGGCGACGCCCGCCATCAGATGCAGGAGGACGCGCCCCCGTTGATGTCGATGAGCGTCCCGTGGACGAACGTGGCCTGCTCGGACGCCAGGAAGAGGACCAGCCCCACAACCTCTTCGGGCGTTCCCGCCCGGCTGATCGGCCGTTGGGCGAACAGGTCGGCCTCCAACGCCTCGGGCGAGACGCCCCGGGCCTCCGCCCGGCGCGCCAGGTTCCGATCGTACCGCTCGTTCCGGATGGCCCCGGGATTCACCGCGTTGACGATGATGTTGTGCTTCCCGCCCTCGTTGGCGAGGGTCTTGGTGAAGTTCATGAGCGCCGCGTTCACCACGCCGCCCACGGCGTAGTTCTCCAGGGGCTTGCGCCCGGCGTCTCCGATGACATTGACAATCCGCCCGCCCCGCTCTCGCATGTGGGGAAAAACCTCGCGGCTGAGGCGGACGTATCCCATCACCTTCAGGCGCCAGGCGTCCATCCAGGCGGAATCGGGGAGATCGAGGAAGGGCCCGGCGACGCTGGCGCCCGCGTTGTTCACCAGGACGTCGATCCGGCCGAACCGCTCGAGCGTCCGGGAAACCAGGTCCCGGATCTCTTCTCCCTCGGTGAGGTCGCACGGGACGGAGAGCACCTCGACCCCCGCTTGGCGCTCGATTTCCCGCGCCATCTCCTCCAGAAGGTCCCGGCCCCGGGCGCAGATGATCAGGTGCGCCCCTTCATCGGCGAAACTCCGGGCGATGTCCCGACCGATCCCCTTGCTGGCGCCGGTGACCAGAACCACCTTGCCTTTCAGTCCAAGCTCCACGCTTGGCTTGACTCCTATGACGTCTCACTGGGCGCACCGGCGCTCTGTGGGGGAAGCCTGATGTCCTTGTCGGGCAGAAAGTCGTTGGAATGAACCGCCTCGGCCGATTCCGCCCCGCCCCAGCGCCCGAAGGGTTTCCTCCAGCTTTTCGCCGGGAAGAAATCCGAGTCCGTCGCGCCGGGAATCGTCCGTCACGATGAAGGGAATGGTCCTCTTCCATTGGAGGCGGGCGAGGCCCTGGTCGATTCGGGGATTGCGCTCGGAGAAAAGGTCCGCGGCCTCCACTGGATGGGACAAGGCCCACGAGACGCCCCGATACGTAGCCCGCAGGAACCGGCGAACCACATCGGGCCGCTCATCGAGGAGCCTTTCGGAAACCACAAACCCGTTGGAGGCCATGTCGAACCCGAAGTCGGCCCAGAACAGTTCCCGCGCCGTCCAGCCCTTCTCGGCCTCCCCCGCCTCGATGGCCGGTCCGTTGATGACGTAGCTCAACAGGGCGTCGACCTCTCCCGAGAGGAGGGTCGGGACCTTCTCTTCGGCCGGGATGAAGACACCGGTTCACGTCTTCGGCGTCAAGGCCCGCATGATTCAGGAAGGCGGGGAACAACAAGGAGCCCGCGTCGGACTCCGTCACGGCGATGGACCTTCCACGCAGCTCGCGCGGGGAAGAGATCCCGGATTGCCCCAGGGTGTAGACGACATGCTGGGCGCGATGATAAAGAACGCCGACCCCCTTGAGCGGCAGGCCCTCCGAGCGGCCCATCAACATCACCGCAAGGTCCACCTCCCCGATCTCGACCTCCCCCGCCGCCACCTCCCGGACGGTCTTCGCGGAGCCGTATCCTCGCGTGATGTCGCAATCGATGTCCTCTTCCCCGTAAAACCCTTTCGCCAGGGCCGCCCAGATCCCGGTGTGTCCGCCGTGGATCAAAAGACCGTTTCTGAGCCGGACAAGATCGGCCGCCATAATCCCTCCCCGAACACGGTTGACCGCCGACGGTCATCCAAAGTTCCCGAATTGCCCCCGCCCCTGGCTCGGCCCGCCGCACCGACCCGAAACAACCGTCAAGACCGGCCAAGGACCACCGTCTCGACCGCCACCCCGGGCTCGGATGAAGCGGGTCGGTAATGCAACAACTCGAAACCGATGACCCGTCCTTCGCTGTCTTTCATCAGGACGACCTCTTCCGTCGTCTCCCGGCAAACATGCTCTTTGGTCGGCTCATCCAGCCGGACGGTCAGCGTATGCCCGACCGGATCGTGAATCACCTTGATCTTGTCCAAACCGATTCTCCCGATCGGCATTGGAGACTGCTTTCGACCTACACCGGCACAACCACCGGATTCTCCAGCATCCCCTTCAGGAGGGCCAGGAACTCGGCGGCGGGGGCGCCGTCTACGATGCGGTGGTCGAACGACAGGCTCAGGTAGACGATGTCCCGGACGTCGATCTCGCCATCGACGACGACGGGCGTCGGGGTGATCTTCCCGATGCCCAGGATGCAACTGTTCGGCAGGTCGATGATGGGCGTGAACATCCGGATGCCGTATCCGCCCAGGTTCGTGATCGTGAACGTGCTGCCTTCGAGCGCGTCCGGGGTGATGCTCCCGTCCTTGGCCCGATCGGCCAGGCCCCGGGTCTCGCGGGCGATTTGCCCCACGTCCTTTTGATCCGCGTTCCGGATGACGGGGACCATCAGGCCCCCCTCGACGTTCACGGCCACGCCGATGTTCACGTCGCCCAGGACCTCGATCACGTCGCCGCTCAGCCGGGAATTGACTCTCGGGTGGCGCCGGACGGCCCGCGCGACCTGATGGACGAAAATATCGTTGTACGTCACCTTGACGCCGAACAGCGTCTCCCAACCTTCTTTGTTGGACTCGCGCATATCGACGATCCGCGATACGTCCACGTCGATCACCTCGGTGACGCGCGGCGCGGCCGACCAGCTTTGCGCCATCCGCCGGCCGATCACCTCCCGCATCCCCCGGACCGGAATGGTCTCGATAATCCCGCCCGCCGCGGCGCGGGGGGCGGGCGGCGCGAACGCCGGAATCCCCGTCCCGGCCCGGACGGCCTTGAGGATGTCGTCCTTGATGATGCGCCCCTTGGGGCCGCTGCCCTGAATCCGCGCCGGATCGATCCCCCGCTCCTTCGCCAGCCTCCGGGCCAGCGGGGAGATGAAGATCCTTCCGGCCGCGCGCGGGGGCGCCGCGGGTGTCACGGCCGGAGCCGCGGCGGGGGCCGCCGCCTTGAGAACGTCCTCCTTCACGATCCGCCCGCCGGGACCGCTGCCTTCGAGCGTCGAGACATCGACCCCCATCTCGGCGGCCAGCTTTTTGGCCACCGGAGAGACGGCGATCCGCCGGTCTCCCGGAGGGGGAGGGGGCGCATCAGGCGCGGCGCGTCCGGCCGCCGCGTCCACCGCAATCGCATCAGGCGGCGCGGCGGCGGTAAGAGCCGCCGCATCGACCTCTTCGCCCGCTTCGCCGATGAAGGCGATCACCTCGCCGGTGGGGACGACGTCCCCCTCGTTCGCCAGGAGCTTCAGGACCGTCCCTCCGGCCGGGGCCTCGACGTCGAATTCCACCTTGTCCGTCTGGATGATCAGCAGGACCTCGCCCGTCTCGACGGGATCGCCCACGCCTTTGTTCCAGTTGAGGACGGTCCCCTGTTCCATCGTCAGTCCCAGCTTGGGCATGGTGACTTCAACGGCCATTCCGGCTATCTCCTTGCTTCATCCCCGACAGCGGCTGCGGGGAGAGCCATTGCCGATCATTCAGTCCAAAGCGCGCGCACGCCCTCGACAATCCTATCGACGTTCGGGATGACGGCATCCTCCAGATTGGGGGCGAAGGGCACCGGGGTCTCCAGCGCCGCCACCCTGCGGATGGGGGCGTCCAGATAATCCATGGCCTCCTCCGCCGCCATCGCCGCGATCTCCGCCCCCCACCCGCACCGCTTCACCGCCTCGTGGACGATGACCAGCCGGTTCGTCTTGCGGACGGAGGCCAGGATCGCCTCCCGGTCCAGGGGGAACAGCGTTCGCGGGTCGACCACCTCGACCTCGATCCCCTCCCCGGCCAGGACCTCGGCGGCCTGAAGGGATCGGTGAACCATCCGGGAAGTTGCGACAATCGTCGCGTCCCGGCCCTGCCGCTTTACGTCGGCCTGCCCTAGCGGGACGAGGTATTCCTCCTCGGGGACCGGCCCGGCCTCCGCGTAGAGGAGCTTGTGCTCGATGAAGAACACCGGGTCGTCGTCCCGGATGGCCGATTTCAGGAGGCCCTTGGCGTCATAGGGCGTCGAGGGCATGACCACCTTCAGGCCCGGAACGTGGACGAACCAGGCCTCCAGGCTCTGGGCGTGCTGCGCGGCGGAGGACCGCCCCGCCCCGCCCTGGGTCCTCAGAACCAGGGAGGTGTTCGCCTTTCCCCCGAACATGTACCGGACCTTCGCGACCTGGTTGACGATCTGGTCCATCGCCACGCCGGAGAAATCGATGTACATGAGCTCGGCCACCGGCCGCATCCCGATGAGGGCCGCGCCCAGCGCCGCCCCGACGATGGCCTGCTCGCTGATGGGCGTATTGCGGACCCGATCGCGGCCGAACGCCTCCACAAGCCCCTGCGTCACCTTGTACGACCCGCCGAACTCGGCGATGTCCTCGCCCAAAAGGAACACGTCCCCGTCCCGGGTCATTTCTTCGCGCAGGGCCTCTTGCAACGCGTCGCGGTAGGTTAGTTCGCGCATGTCGCCTTCTCACACCACCCAGGAACCG
>JASLXW010000322.1 GCA_030740135.1 Nitrospinota bacterium | reverse complement strand
CACCAGCCGGCCCACCGTTCTGGGGAGTGTGAACCTTTTCTGTCCCGCGCTTCCCGGATTGAAAAAAAGCAATCCTCTCCCCCGGCCACGTCCGGCCGACCGACGTAGGGCTGGTGGGTGTGACCGAAGATGACAAGATCGGCGTTATGATCGCGCACCTGGCCTTCGAGGGCGGGCAGGGGCTTTCCCCGCGCGATCGCTTCATGGACGATGAGGATCCTCGTTCGTCCGGCCTGGAACAGGCGCAAGGCCGGGAATCGGCCCGGCGGCAGATGCGCGTCCACGTTTCCGGCCACCGCCGTCACGGGTGAGATGGCCTCCAACTCGACGGCCACGGACTCCGACCCCAGATCCCCGGCGTGCAGAATGTGGTCGACCCCGTCGAAGATATCGAACACCCGGGGATCCAGGAACCCATGGGTGCCCGATAAAACCCCCAGGACCCTGGATGTCTCGTCATCGGACATGGCCTTTGCCCTTGCCTCCCGGCCGGACGACCCTTCGGTCCGTGGAAAAAGCGGCGGGCGGAGACACCCCCGCGCGTCTCCGCCCGCCTGAAAATCCCAACCGGGTCATCCGTTTGAGGCGACCGGCCGCGGGGCCGGTCAGCCCTTGGGAATCGCCAGGTAAAGGCTTCCCCGGTTCCTCTTCACGAGCAGGAGGAGGCCCTTGTCCTTATCGGCCGAGGCCGCTTCGGACCGGAGGGTTTCCGCCTCCCCGGCGGGCTTGCCGTTCACCTCGAGGATGACATCGCCGTTCCGCAAACCGCCGCGCGCGGCGGGGCTGCCCGGAACGACCGAGACGATCCGCAGGCCCGTTCCCTTTTTCAAGCCGAGCCGGGCGATCTCCCCCTCGCTCAGGGGCCGGACCTGGACGCCGATGCGATATCCGGTTTTTTTGGCCGGGGCGACCCTCCGGGTCTCGTCCTTCATCTCATCCAGGGAGACGGTGAACGTCCGGTTCTTTCCGTTTCGGACAGCCCGGACCTTCACCACCTTCCCGATGGCCGCACGGGCCACGAGCGCGGGAAGCGAACGGGCGCTGTCGACCTTCCGGCCGGCAAAGCCTACGATGACGTCGCCGCGCTTCAGGCCCGCCCGCTCCGCGGGGCCGTCGGGCACCACTTCGGCCACCAAGGCGCCCCGGCCCTCTTTCAGGCCGAACGCCTTCGCCAGCCCGGGCGTCACATCCTGAATCTGAACGCCCAGCCAGGCCCTCGAGACATAACCCCGGGCGTTGAGGGAGCCGACAACATCGCGGGTCAGGTTGATGGGGATGGAGAATCCGATCCCCCGTCCGTTCGGGAGGATGGCCGTATTGACGCCGACCACCTCGCCCCGGACGTTGAACAGCGGACCGCCCGAGTTGCCGGGATTGATCGAGGCGTCCGTCTGAATGAAATCGTCGTACGGTCCCGCCCCGATGGAACGACCCTTTCCGCTGACGATCCCGGCGGTGACCGTGTGGCCGAGACCGAACGGATTTCCAATGGCCAACACCCAGTCGCCGGCGGCCAGGGCGTCGGAATCGCCGAAGGTCACGGCCGGCAGATCGACCTTTTCCGTAATCTTCAACAGGGCCAGGTCCGTTTTGGGATCGCGCCCCAGGACTTTGGCCTCGAAAGACCGGCCGCCGTGCAGGGTCACGCGGATCTCGTCGGCCCCCTTGACCACGTGGTTGTTGGTCACAATGAGGCCGTCACGGCTGTAAATGAAGCCCGAGCCGAGCCCCCGGCGGTGGAATTCGGGCGTCGGGCGTTTTGCGCCCGGCCCCCTGTCCCGGAAGCGGCGGAACAGGTCCCCGAAGGGCCCGTCCTGGAAGGGATGCCCCGGGGAAGGCATCCGCTCGGAGAAAGAGCTCCGCGCGACCTTCTGAACCACGCGGATGTTCACCACCGTGGGCTTGAGGCGCTCGACCAGCCCCCGGAAGGAAGGCAGCCCGGCGACCGTCCCGGCCGACTGGGCGGCTTCGGCCGCGATCAGCGCGGGCCCAGAGCCCCTCAGAACGCCTCCGGCCGAGAACGCGCCGGCCAGGAGGATCGCCAACATCAATGGCGCCCACACCACCTTTCTGATTTTCTTCAACATCTTGGCTCTCCAGCGGGACCCTGGATCGTTAAAGGAAATCTCCCCTTGAACACATTGGAAATGATGAAGTGCATGCGTACGGATATCCCTCGAAGTCAAAGTTTCCGCCAACCCGCTGATTCTGGGTGTCGCTCGAATTCCTGAAATTTCGGGGAGTGGCGGGGGGCGTAAGCCCCCCGCCAATGGCCACGAGGGAAGGCGTTGGGAGGTAGTACGCGCGTCCCTCTTAAGCCGGAGTTGGTTGGGAGGTCCCTTTCCCCAACTTCCCTCCGAATGGTCGATACTGAATATAGGCCGCCAACATTAGAGGAAGGTTAAGAGAATATTAAAATTATCTAATTCTGGAACGGAGATTTTCGGGAAGATCCAGGTGCGACCGAAGCGCTGAAATTCATATAGCTGATTGAAAAATAGGGCTTATCAAAACAAGAGATGAAACACCGCCCTCAATCGATTCCGGATTCCCCGAATGGATGGATGAAATGATCGGCCTGAAACCCTTCCGGGTGACCGATTCAGGCGGTCTCATCCTCCGGATGGGTCTCCGAATCCAAGGGCAGCTCGACGGTGAAAGTGCTTCCGCGCCCCGGGCGGCTTTCCACCCGGATGACCCCGCCGTGGGCCTCCGACACCAACCGACAGATATTGAGGCCGAGTCCCGTGCCCTCCGAACCCATCCCCCGGGCCTCGGTCGAGCGGTAGAACCGGTCGAAGATGCGGTCGATATCTTTTTCGGCGATCCCAATTCCGGTGTCCTTCACGGCGATCACCGCGCTGCCGTTCATTCGAGTCAGGGAGAGATCGATCTCGCCCCCGGGCAGCGTATAACGAAATGCGTTCACGACCAGATTCATGACGGTCTGTCGAAGACGGTCCGCATCCCCCTCGATCACCAACGGGTCCCGCCGGCTCAGCGTAAACACCTTCCGGTCCACCTCCGGCAGGGTCTTCGCCTTCTCATAGACCTCGCCGACCAGGTCCCCCAGATCAACCGGCGCAAGATGAAGCTGCGCGGCCCCCAAGTCCGCCTTGGCCAACGTCAGCAGGTCTTCCACAATCCCGCCCATTCGCCCGATCTCGTCCCGGATCACGCCCACCCCCCGTCTGTAGTCCTCGGTCGTCCGGACGGAGGACAGGAGCAGATCCGCTTCGCCCCGCAGAATGGTCAGCGGGGTCTTCAGCTCATGCGAGGCGTCGGCGCTGAACTCACGGACCCGATCGAAGGCCGCCTCCAGGCGGGCGATCATGGCGTTGAGCGTATCCACCAGGCGGGCGATCTCGTCCTCGGAGTCGGGTCGGGAGATCCGCTCGTTCAATCGCTCGGCGGTGATCCGCCGGGCCGCGGCGACGACTTCGTCCACCGGGCGCATCGCCCGCTTGGCCAGGTTCCACCCGCCGAACCCGGCCAGCAGGACGGCCGAGGGAACCACCGCCATGAGAATCAGGGCCAGCCGCCGCAGGGTCCCGTTGACCTCGCCGAACGAGGCCGCAACCTGGACGAAATTGACCACCCGGCCGGACCGGATGACGGGCTGGGTCAACACCCGGATGGCCGGGCGGTTGGGCGGGCGGACCGTTTCGAGGGTGATCCGTCCCGAAACGGCGTTTCGACGGGCGAGGGCGCTCAGTTTGATCTTCGTCCGGCCCAGCGATAAGGGCCGCATCCGAACCTCGCCCTCCGGGTCCAGGACCTGGACCATCCGGTCGAACATCCGGCTCACGGGCAAACCCGGGAAGAGTTTTGACAGGAGCGATTCGGGCGGAGCGGTGAGGTCGGGGCGATCGAGGACGGCCAGGGCGTTTCCCGCGGCCCGAAGCGATCCGTCCAGGTTTGAACGGAGCTGGTGGCCGACGGCCGCGTACACGACCAGACTGACGGCGAGCAGGAGCGCCGCCATCACGCCCGAATACCACAGGGTCAGGCGCGTCTTGAGACCCATCGACCGGAAACTGAGCGACATCATGGACCCCTTCATCAATCCCCGGACACCGCCCTCGTCAAGCCTTTTCCGGAAGGCCGAACCGATAGCCCACGCCCCGCATCGTATGGATCAGCGGGGGATCGAAACCCCGGTCAATCTTGTTCCTCAGATAGCTGACATAGACGTCCACGACGTTCGTCTCGGGGTCGAAGGAATAATCCCAGACGTGTTCGAGGACCATCGAGCGAGAGAGAATCCGGTCCTGATGCCGCATGAAATACTCCAGCAGGGCGTATTCCCGCGCCGAGAGGTTGATCTTCTTCTCCGCCCGTCGCACCTCCCGGCTGGCCGGATTCAACTCCAGGTCGGCCAACCTCAAAACGGGGGTCTTGCGGTCCTCCCGCCTCAACAGCGCCCGGACGCGCGCGAGTAGCTCGGTCAGGGCGAACGGTTTCGTGAGGTAATCGTCCGCCCCGGAATCCAGTCCGCGGACCTTGTCTTCCACGGCGTCCCGCGCCGTGAGCATCATCACCGGGGAATTCCCCCCGCCCTCCCGGTACTGGGACAGGACCTCCCAGCCATCGATGCCCGGCAGCATCACGTCGAGCAGAATCAGGTCGTAATCATTGACCGTGGCCTCCTCGAGCGCCGCGGGCCCCTGGCCCGCAACGTCCACCGTGTACCCGGCTTCCCCCAAGCCGCGGGCGATAAAGCTGGCCACCTTGGCCTCGTCTTCAACAACCAGAACGCGCAATCGATTCCCTCACGGACGCGCGGAAGGAGGGCTTCCCTCACCATCCTCCGGCCGTCTCATTGCAGGACCCGGAAGCTCTTCACCATCCGGTTGAAATCCTTCACCGTGTTGCGGAAAGCAAGCTCACGGTCAAGAAAGATGAATTCATACAGGATGTCCAGCTTCGCGCCCCGTCTCAGGATGAGGACGAACTTTCCCTGCGCCCCTCTCGTGACCTGAGTGCGGCTTTGCTCCCGCTCGATGCGTTCTTTCTTCGCCTTGCGGGTTTCCGGC
>JASLXW010000321.1 GCA_030740135.1 Nitrospinota bacterium | reverse complement strand
CCAGGATCTCCAACACCCGCCTCCCTTCGCTCTCCTTCACGTCGTCCCACGACCGGCCGTCGGCGATGTGGTAGGGCGCATAGCGCGTTTCGATTCCGATGGGATAGCGGTCCGTCCCGCCGAGGCTTGGGTCCAGAACGCTCTGCGTGGTCACCAGGAAAGCGGGGTCGTTGAGCAGGCCCTTGCGGCACGCCAAGTACGTGTCTTCCAGATAGTCGAGGCTCGGGCAGATGACCTGGACCGCTACGTGTTGCTCGGAGGAGGAAGATGAGGGGAGGGCGGAATAATCGGGGAGCTCTTTCGCCGCGAGGACAACCTTCAAACAGCCCCCCTCGAAGACGTGCAGCGCCCGGGCTTTTCTGTATAGCTCGTTGCCCAAGTCGTCCTCCGTCAAGAGGTCCGAGAGCGCCTGCCGGGGGTCTACGGCCGTTACGACGATCCCGCCGGTGACGATCTCTCCATCGGCGAGGCGGGCCCCCTTGACCTCCCCGTTTGTCTGCAAGACCCGGGTGACCGTACAGCGCGTCCGGACCGTCCCGCCCCATCCCTCGACGGCCTGGGCCATGGCCTCCGTCAGCTTTCCCGATCCGCCCACCGGTTGGGAAAGGCCCCAGCGGTGCAGCGCTGCGTGCGCGCCCAAGAGGAGCGCCGACCCGGGCTCGTCGAGGTGCTGGCGGTGGATTGCGGGACCCCATACGCAATGGGGAATCATGAGCGCCTCCTCATCGAAAAATTCTTTCAGGACCCGGTTGGCGCTGGTGCTCATGGCGAAGAGCAGATGGTCGGCCTCTTTCCGGTCGAGGGCCGCGAGGGAGTCCTCCAGAGACAGGGGCGGATCCAGGAACCAGTAGCCCATCGTCTCGTAGACCGGTTCGTAGAAGCGAATGAAGCGGCAGTAGTCGTCCGCCTCGCGCTCGGAGTATTGCTCGGCGATGTGCCCGCAGGTTTCGTCGAGGTCCCTGTGGAACAGGAGGTGCCGCCCGTCGGGCATGGGAATAAAGGTGAACGGGTCGAGCCAGAGCCACTCGAGCCCGCGCCTTTCCAGCTCCAGGTCTTCGAGGACCGGCGTTGCGTGGATGGGACCGTAGTTGAAACTGTACGGGTTCACCTTGCAGCCGAACCGCTCCCACGTCTGGACGCACCCCCCCACCTCTTCATCGTGCTCAAGGACGCACACGCTCAGTCCGGCCTTGGCCAGGTAGCCCGCGACGATGAGGCCGTTGTGCCCCGCGCCGACAACGACGGCGTCGTAATGCAAGAGAACTTGCTCCCGGTGAATTCTGAACTGAGCCCCTTGAGCGGGATGAGAATTTTCCCTGGGTTTGTGAACCCATCGCTCAACTCAACATCTCAACCATAGATCGCAATCCATTGTCAAAGCTGTTCACTGCGCGAAAGGGCGACCTTTCCCGATCATTGCGTCCTCCGGATTTTTTCACGTAAAATGATCTGAAGGCCGAAACCCGGAAGAATCGGCAGGCTCGGCGGTTTTTTTGCGGAAGAAGCCTCCGGCTGTCAAGAAGAAAGAAGGTGAGGCATGGTGAAACCGGTGAACGTTCGCGGCATTATCCCGGCGACGGTCCTGCCCATGACCGGGGACTGCAAGATGGACCCCGCCTCCATGGAGAGCTACTACGACTGGCTCATCGACCAGGGGGTGTGCGCCGTCGCCGTCAACGCGGATACGGGGGAAGGCCCCCATCTCTATCCCGAAGAGAAGCGCCGGGTGCTGGAAAAGGTCGTCGAGATTGTGGACAGCCGCGTTTCCGTCATCGCCGGCCTCACGGCCATGTTCACCGAGGCGGCCATCGAACAGGCCCGGGAGGCCGAGGCCGTCGGGGCGGACGGTTTGCTCATGTTCCCCATCCCCGCTTTCCGGGGGAAGCCCCAGGACAAAGAGCAGATCTACGCCTACCACGCGGCCATCGCCGACGCCGTGGACCTGCCCATGGTCCTCTTTCAGCTCCAGGACGCCCTGGGCGGCGTCGAGTTCGAGGACGAAACCCTGCTGCGCCTGTGCGAGATCGACAACGTCGTGGCGGTCAAGGAGGCCTCCTTCGACGCCCTCAAGTTCGTCCGGACGGTGGCGGCCCTGGACGCGGCCCCGAGGCCGCCCATTATCCTGACGGGGAACGACAACTTCATCTGCGAGTCCTTCATCCTGGGCGCCAAGGGGGCCCTCATCGGGTTCGGGACGGTGGCGACCGCCCTTCAGGTCGAAGCCTTCCACGCCGCGATGGAGAACGACTTCAATACGGTCAAAGAGATCGGCCGGAAGATCCAGCCGCTTGTGGACGCCACCTTCGGGCCGCCCGTGCGGAACTACCGGGCCCGGCTGAAGGAGGTCCTGGCCATGCAGGGCGTCATCGAGCGCGCCACGGTGCGCCCGCCGCTGATGGCCGTCTCCGATGCGGAGCGGGAGGCCATTCGCCAAGCCCTGGAAACGATGGAGCTTCTTCCCGCCCGGACGTGAGGCGGACGGAAATCCGTAATCTCCGGGGACGCACCTCATGGGTCGGCCGCGCCCTGACGCAGAAGAAATCCGAACCGGCTCGGTTCCCTTCACCCTCCTGTCGGGAGTCTTGAAGACATGAAATTCGGTCTTTCGCCGTGCCAGGAGAAGGTCCGCTGGGACGACACCGTCGAGCAATGCGTGAAGGCGGAAGAATGGGGGTACGACTCCCTCTGGCTCCAGGAGCACCACAGCGTGGAGGAGGGATATTATCCCTCTCCCTGGCTCGCCCTCGCGGGGATCGCCCCGCACACGAAGACGGTCATGCTCGGGACCAGCGTTCTGATCGCCCCGTTCCATCACCCGTTCCACATTGTCGAAGACGCCACCATGCTGGACGTGATATCGAACGGCCGGTGCATTCTGGGGCTGGGCGTGGGTTACCGGGCGGCCGAATTCGACCTGTTCAACGTCCCGGTCAAGCAGCGCGGGGCGAGGACGGAGGAATCGGTGCGGATCATCCGGGCGCTCTGGGCCGAGGACACCGTGAATTTTCAGGGGAAGCATTACCAGGTGAACGACGCGCGGCTTCTCCCGAAGCCAATCCAGAAACCCCGCCCCCCCCTCTGGATCGGCGGCTGGCTGGAGCCGGCCTGCGACCGCGCGGCCCGGCTGGCGGACGCCTGGTTCCCCGGCCCCACGGCCGACCTGGAAAAGGTGAAGGCGGCCTACGGGTTCTACAAAAACGCCCTCGGCGAGACCGACGAGGAGATCCGCTCCAGGGAGTTCCCCATCATGCGGGAGTTGTTCTGCTGCAAGGACAAGGCCGCCGAAGAGGAGGCCCTCGAACATCTCCGGCACATGTACATGGAAGACTACGTCCGCTGGGGACACAAGACGACTTCGACCGGCGAGAAGGACGTCACCTTCGAGGGACTGATGAAGGACCGCTTCATCGTCGGCCCGCCCGAGAAATGCGTCGAGGGGCTTGAGACCTTTATCGACGCGCTGGGCGTCAATCACCTGATCTTCCGGATGCACTTCCACAACATCCGCCAGCAAGCCGTCCTGGACTCCATGGAGCTGTTCGCCGCGGAGTGCATCCCCCAACTGAATCAGAAGTACGGCTGAGGGCGGGAGGCGAAGAACCCTGGGGGGCCTTTTTGAAAACCGGCCCCCCAGACCCCCGGAAAACTTTTGACGGCCAAGCCTGTGGCTTGGCCTGCTGGGTTGGGAGTGGGGTTGGCTGGTTCCTGTGTCTTCGGCCCTGCGGTGGCTTGTTTCATTGACCGAATGCCATCCCTTCCTTCGGACGGGCTCGGCATTCGGTCAAGGGGCCAGTTTATTGCGATGGGGTGCGGTCCTGAAGGGCCGCACCCCATCGCGAAATGAGGGCGGGGCGGCTATCCTGCCTGCCTTCCGAAGGCGGGCGCGGGTCGGTTGACCCTCCAGCCGGCCCCCCCAGTCTAGCCAGCGATAGGAACGTTTGTGAGGACTTGAAGGCCAAGCGCTCTCCCGGAGAAAATCCGAACGCGATGAAATTCGGTCTGGTCCCCTGTCAGGAAAAAGCCCGGTGGTCCGATACCGTCGAGCAATCGGTGAAGGCGGAGGACTTGGGGTACGACTCCCTCTGGATCTCCGAGCATCACAGCGTGGAGGCGGGATACTACCCCTCCCCCTGGGTGGCCCTGGCCGGCGTGGCCGCGCACACCCGATTGGTCACGCTGGGGACGGCCGTTCTGCTCGCGCCTTTCTACCACCCGTTTCACATCGCAGAGGACGCGACGATGCTGGACGTGATTTCCGGCGGCCGGTGCGTCGTGGGTCTGGGCGTGGGGTACCGCGAGGAGGAGTTCCGCCTGTTCAACGTCCCGATCAAAGAGCGGGGCGGGCGGACGGAGGAATCGGTGCGGATCCTCCGGGCGCTTTGGGCCGACGACCGGGTGACGTATGACGGGAAATATTTCTCGCTCCAAGACGCGCGGCTTCTGCCGAAGCCCATCCAGCAGCCCCGGCCCCCCATCTGGATGGGCGGCTGGACCGAGCCCGCCTGCGCCCGGGCGGCCCGCCTCGCGGACGCTTGGTTCCCCGGCCCGTCGGCCGACCTGGAAAAGGTCAAGCGGGCCTGCGGGTTTTACAAGACCGCCTTCGGAGGGGGGGATGAGGCGCTCCGGGGGCGGGAGTTTCCCATCATCCGTGAATGTTTCTGCTCCGTGGACAAGGGGGCCGAAGCGGCCGCCCGAGAGCGCCTGTATCACAACTACAAAGATGATTACATCCAGTGGGGACATGCGACGACCCCCACCGGCGAGGCCGAGGTCACGTTCGAGGGGCTGATGAAGGACCGCTTCATCATCGGCCCGCCCGAGACCTGCATCGAGGGCCTGGAAAAGTTCGTCGACGAGTTGGGCGTCAATCACCTGATCTTCCGCATGCACTTCCACGACATGCCCCAACGGGCCGTCCTGGACTCCATGGAGTTGTTCGCTGTAGAGTGCATGCCGCACCTGAAAAAGAAGTACGGCTGAGGCGGGATTCGCCGCCCCCCCGCCCCCCCCCCCCCCGGGTGTGCGTCGCCGGGGCCGCCGGGGGGACCG
>JASLXW010000320.1 GCA_030740135.1 Nitrospinota bacterium | reverse complement strand
CTGGGCAACCCTGAAATTTCGGACATCGAGGAGAAGAGACTAACCCAAAAAGTGGTACAACTTTAGGGAGCAGGGCAGATCAGCTCCGCAAATGTCACAGATCAGAATTTCTCTTTCCCATTTCAGGTTCAACCGCGCTATGCGCTTTCCCATGACACACTGGACGCCACCACCGAGTTGATCAATCCAGGGAAGGAGCCAATGGCCGTAGGAATCGGGTTCCATCCCTATCTTCCAACGCACATCAGCGGATCCGATAGATAAGATTCATCTTCAGGTCCGCGTGACGGGGGTTTATTCGGGTTTCATGAGTTTCCGCAAACTTGTTATCGAAACGGCCAAAAACGTCTTTGATGATCTCGGCGATGTTCAAACATTCCGACATGGTTTCCGAGCCGTTGGGTTGTAATATAAATGTGTTTTGAAATTCACCGTTATCGTCACCGGTGGGCGATCATCTCGATCTGAACGCCCGCGCCGTGGACGTGCCCTTTGACGGCGTTGGTCGTTCGCACGGGCGGCTCGGCCGGGAAATATTCGTTGAAGACCTCGTTCATCTCCATGAGCTCGGAGACGTCGGCCATGAAGATGGTCACTTTGAGGGCCCTCTCCAGGGAGGAGCCGGCGGCGTCGAGGATGCGCTTGAGGTTCTCGCAGCACTGCCGAGTCTCGGGACCGATCCCCCCCGCGACCAGCTTGCCGGTCTCGGGGTCCAGGCCGAACTGACCCGAGCAGAAGATCAGGTCCCCGAACGCCATCCCCAGGGAATGCGGGACGATCCCCCGAGCCACCCCCGGCGGATGAATCACTTCTTTTTTCATGCCCCTCTCCTTCCATGACCGGAAGCGGTTCGGTTGACCTTCGCCCCCTCGCTCTCGAAAACTTCTCACCGGAGGCATGAAGTTCTCAGCGGTTTGCGAGAAAGAGGGTTTTCGGAATCTCGACTCCCCTCAACCGCAATGGAAGAGATCCAACGACAGGTCGTCGTCCAGGACCTCGCACCCCGCCTCCGTAACCAGGACGTTGTTCTCGACGTTGAGTCCGTACTCCCCCGCCACATAGTAGGGAGCCTCGATGGCCAGCGTCATCCCGGTCTCCAGCGGCGTGTCGTTATCGGGCGTGATGAAGGGCTCTTCGTAGTGGCCCAGGCCCAGGCCGTGGCCCATGTTTCCGCGCGCATAGTGTCCGTATCCCGCGGCCTTGACCTTCTCCACGCCGATCCGGAACAACTCGGCGGCGGGGACGCCGGGCCGGACGGCCGCCATCATCTCCTGCTGGGCTTCTAAGAGCGCGTCGTAAAGCCGCCGGACGGCCGCCGAGGGATCGCCCACGGTCGCGCACCGGGACAGGTCCGAGAAATAAAACTCGTGGACGGCGGTGACATCGAAGCGCACGGCGTCGCCCGGGTTCAAGACGTAATCACCGGCGATGTTGTAAGACTCCCCGCTCTGCGGTCCCGCGCCCAAAGCGGCCGACTCCCAGTCACAGCCCATCTCCCTGACCTTCGACTTGAACGCCTCCAGGACGTCTTGTTCAATCGCGCCGCCGCGAATCACGTCCAGCGCCGCGCGGATGGCCGCCGTGTTCACGCGGTTCGCATGGCGCATCCGGTCGATCTCCGCCCGGGTCTTGACTTGCCGCAGCTTGAAGAACGCGGGCCGCGCGTCGGCGAAGGAAAGGTCCGGAAGCTTTGCTTGCAGGCGCCCGAGGGTGACCGCCGAGAGGGGCGCCATCTCGATGCCCAGGCGGCCCCGGTCCAGCCCCAGCTCCTTCAGCGTGGCCGAAAGGTTCTCAGGCGGCGTCGGCGCGTTGACCTTGCGCTCGGTCCCTTCGGGCCAATCGATATGCATCCCGGTTCCCGAATGGCGCGTCTCCATTCCGGGGCTGTGGACGTCCGCCAGTCCGGCCAGGCCGACGGTGCAGAGCAGGATCGGCGCCCTTCCCTTGGGCAAGAGGACGGCGACGGCCTCGGAGGTCCGAAGGAGAAGGGACAGCCCGCGATTGCCCGCCGTCAGCGGAACCGGAAACCGGCTGGTGTAGTAGATGTTCTCCGGCGAGGAGGCCAGAAGGGCGTCCAGACCCGAGTCGTCCATCAAGGCGTCAAGTTTCGCTCGGTCCATGAAAAACCTCTTATAGGCGAAGGATGAAGACCCTGGGGGGGCTTGTTGTTAGATGGCCCCCCCCACCCCCCTTAGAACTTTTTGCGGCCAAGCCTGCGGCTTGGCCTTACCCGCGCTTGGAGGCGGTCAGACTGCAACTCGTCTGTTAAGCGCGGCCCCATCATCTGTACAGTGAAACTGGCTCTTGCGACTTTTCCTTCCTAAATCATTCATCGAACCGAAGCATCTCGCAGAAGATCTCGACCCGGTTCATGTCCGGGTCCACAATATAAAATGAGCGGTTTTCTCCGACGGAGCCGTCGCCCTCGGGATGCGTGGGGCGGTGCTTCGTAGGCCCCATGACAATCTCGATCCCCTTCGCCTTGATCTCATCGAGCATGGCGTCGAAGTCTTCGCGGGGCCCGGCCTCGAAGGCAATATGGTGGACGCCGACATCGGTGTTATCGTCCGCGCCGGTGTCACCCCGGCTCTCTTTGTCCGTCCATCCGGCGCCGAAGAGCAGATTCACGTGATGATGGTCCCGCTCACAGCGCATCGGGCAAAGCCCCGGATAGCCGGGCGCCTGGCCCGGTTCAAACCGGTCCGAGACCTTCAGGCCCAGGACGTCCTGATACCAGGAGATCGAGCGCCCGATCTCCGAAACCTTGATGCCCACATGTTGAAGCCGCTTCAAACGCCCCATACCGTCTCTCCTTCTTTCGCCCGCCCGCACGGTTCATCCGGATTCCGTGGATAAGGGAGAGGATATCAAACTCCGGGTCGGTGGTGGGAGGAAATTTCCGTTTCACGCCGCGAAGCGGTGCGCCCGATCCGAAAATCGTTGGAGAGGATGATCCCATCGCCCTATACTGGATAGATGGGCGGACAGACGTTTCACTCGGACCTTTGCGGTGATGGCCCCTGATGAACCCCGGGAGGGGAATCCATTGGAAGAGCGTCCGCTTCCGCGCCGAATTCCCGTATTTCCGCTGCCGAACGTTATTTTCTTCCCCAACACCTCTATGCCCCTGCACATCTTCGAGGCGCGGTACCGCAAGATGGTCTCCGACTGTCTCGAAGGAGACCGCTACCTGGGGATGATGCTGATGAAGCCGGGTTGGGAGGAGGGGAAGATCGAGTGTTACGACGTCGGGGGGCTTGGGCGGATTTCGAAAGTCGTCAAACATCCCGGCGGAAACATGGACATCGTCCTGCGGGGACTCAGCCGTTACCGGGTCCGGGACTACGTGCAACGGGAGCCGTATCTCATCGCCGAAGTGGACATCCTGGAAGAGACCGGCTGGGAGGATTCCGAGAAGCTCCGCGCGGCCGGAGAAGCGATGGTGCGGCTCTTCGAGCGGACCCTCTACAGGCAGGACAGCGAGGTGCGCACAGGCATCCTGGCCCGGCTCCGTCTCCTGGAGAGCGCCCTGGACATCACCAACTATCTGGGGTCCATCCTGAGCGTCCAGCTCGGGTTGAAGCAGCGGATATTCGAGGCCGACGACCCCGAGGAAAGGGTGAAGCTGTTGACGACCGTGCTCCGGGGCGAGCTCGCGTCCCTCAACTGACCCCCGGCCGCCGGAATCCTCCACCGAAAGAGGCGAATGCGCGCGGTCTTGCAAAGGGTCAGTGAAGCCTCGGTCGCCGTTGACGGGGAAATCGAGGCGTCCATCGGCCCGGGTTTTCTGATCCTGTTGGGCGTTGGAGAGGAAGACACCGAGGAAGACATCCTCCGACTGGCCGAAAAGACCGTCCACCTCCGGATTTTCGAGGACGAGACGGGAAAATTCAACCGCTCCCTGCTGGATATCGCGGGCTCGGTCCTGGTGGTCTCCCAGTTCACACTGTTCGCGGATTGCCGGAAGGGAAGGAGGCCGTCCTTCACCTCGGCCGCGAAGCCCGACTGGGCCGAACCGCTCTATGAGGAATTCATCCGGACCCTGCGGGCCAAGGAGATTCCGGTCAAGACGGGGGTCTTCGGCGCGATGATGGACGTCCGCCTCGTCAATCAGGGACCGGTCACCATTTGCCTGGATTCGAAAGACCTTTAATGGGGTCCCCTCTCAAGAGACGGCTGGAGGACCTCTACCGGACCTTCGACATCCGGCGCCTCTCTCCGGACCCGCTGGAGGTCGTCCACCAATACCGGACGCCGCGGGACCGGGAGGTCGTCGGCTTCATCGCCTCCGCACTGGCCTACGGACAGGTGGACCAGATCGTTCGGAGCGTGAAGCGCCTCTTGGCCCTGATGGAGGCGGACGGGAAGTCCCCTTCCGGGTTCGTCCGGGCATTCGACCCGGCCCGGGACGCGGAGCGGCTGATTCCCTTCCGCCACAGGTTCAACAACGGAGAGGACCTCGGCTGTCTCTTCTACTGGATGCGCCAGGCGATGGAAGAGACCGGATCGCTGGGGGATTTCTTTCTGCGCGGATACCGGCCGGAGGAGCCCGATGTCGGTCCCGCCCTTTCGAGGTTCGTCGGAGGGCTGATGTCGCTGGATCGCGGGAGATTTTCTCCGGGCGGCCTCCCCGGCGCCGGTCAAGGGGTGCGCTACTTTCTGCCCTCCCCCCGGGACGGCAGCGCCTGCAAGCGTCTCAACCTCTTCCTGCGGTGGATGGTCCGGCGGGGGGACGGCCTGGATTTTGGCCTCTGGCGCGAGGTCTCGACGGCGAAACTGGTGGTCCCGCTCGATGCGCACGTCTCCCGGATCGCCCGCTACATCGGCTTGACGGACCGCCCGACCCCGTCCTGGCGGACCGCCCTGGAGGTCACGGCGCGGCTCCGCCGGTTCGATGCCGAGGACCCGGTGAAATACGATTTCTCTCTGTGCCGTCTGGGCATCTTGAAGCTCTGCCCGGAAAAAAGAAACTTGACGAAATGCCGAACTTGTTCCTTAGCAGGTTGCGGAAAAACGATTCTGAGGGGTCTGAAATTCCCCAATCTGTCATTCCGAGGGCGGCGATGAATCT
>JASLXW010000031.1:14478-16420 GCA_030740135.1 Nitrospinota bacterium | reverse complement strand
CGTCAAGTCTCGGGGCTCAAACCGCTTCCGCCAGCGGGACAGCGTGGCCCGGCTCACCCCAAAGGTCTTCATGACCAACCCGACATCTCCGCTCTCCCGCCAAAGGCTCAGCGCACGAAGACGATCCCGGCCCGTAGCGGACAACTCCACCGCCTCGTAGCCTCCTGCGCGCAGGAGGCTACGAGGCAACCCAAACACTTGCATCCAGGGACCTCCTCTCTCTCTGTTGGCCCCTGGAACTCTACTCCCTACCCAAGGAGATGTCTCACATCTATCTGAACCTATACAAATGGGTTGCGGCCAAGGCGCTCGCGTTTCCCGATCGGCCGGAGGATTCGCCCGAAGGCATCGACATCCCGCAGCCACCCGGTTAGACCGCTGTCGATTCATCGGAATCGTTCAGGCGCCGACACACCCGGAGAAGTGAGCAGGCATGACCTCAAGCGGCAAATCCCCCAACGGCCCGGTGAACGGGTACGGGCTGGAGAATCACGGAATCTCGAATTCCAAGACGGTTTACTGGAACCTCCCCGCCGTCCGGCTGGTGGAGATGGCGGTGGCCCGGGGGGAAGGCTTCCTGGCCCCCACGGGCGCGCTGGTCGCCCGCACCGACCCCTTCACGGGACGCACGCCCAAGGACAAGTTCACGGTCGCCGAGGCGGGGACAGTGGATAAAATCTGGTGGGGACCCGTCAACCAGAAGATCGAGCCGGACAAGTTCGATCGGCTGATCGCCAAGATCCGCGCCCACCTCCAGCAAAGAGACCTCTTCGTCTTCGACGGCTGGATCGGGGCCGACGTCCGTCACCGGATGGGCGTGCGCATCATCACCGAGAAGGCCTGGCACAACCTGTTCGCCAAGACCCTCTTCATCCGGCCGACCCGGGAGGAGCTCGAGTCCCACAAGCCCGAGTTCACCGTCATCGACGCCTGCGAGCTTCACGCCGACCCCGAGACCGACGGCACCCGCTCGCCCACGTTCATCGCCGTCAGCTTCGAGCAGCACGTCATCATCATCGGCGGCACCCATTACGCCGGGGAGATGAAGAAGGGCATCTTCGGCATCCTCAACTACCTGCTCCCCCAAAAGGGCATCTGCCCCATGCACTGTTCGGCCAACATGGCGGACGACGGCTCGACAGCGCTTTTCTTCGGCCTCTCGGGCACGGGGAAAACCACCCTCTCCGCCGACCCGAACCGCCGCCTCATCGGCGACGACGAGCACGGCTGGACGGACAACGGCATCTTCAACTTCGAAGGCGGGTGCTACGCCAAGACCATCAACCTCTCCCGCGAGGGCGAGCCCCAGATCTGGGACGCCATCCGCTTCGGCTCCGTCCTCGAGAACGTCATCGTCGATCCCGAGACCCGCGAGGTGGATTACGACGACGACACCATCACCGAGAACACCCGCGCGACCTATCCGGTCGAGCACATCGACAACTGCGTCATCCCCGGCGTGGGCGGACACCCGGCGGACGTAATCTTCCTCACGTGCGACGCCTTCGGCGTCCTGCCGCCCATCAGCCGGCTCACCATCGACCAGGCCATGTACTACTTCCTCTCGGGCTACACGGCCAAGGTGGCCGGCACCGAGGCCGGACTCACCGAGCCGGAGGCCACGTTCAGCACGTGCTTCGGCGCCCCCTTCCTGGCCCATCACCCCACCCGCTACGCCGAGTTGCTGCGCGAAAAGGTGACCCGGCACGGCTCGACCGTCTGGCTGGTGAACACCGGCTGGATCGGCGGCGCGGCGGGCGCGGTCCCCCGGATGAAGCTTGTCCACACCCGGGCACTGCTGACGGCCGCCCTGGGCCGCAAGCTCGACGACGTAAGCACCTCGCCCGACCCCGTCTTCGGCGTCCTCGTTCCGGATTCCTGCCCGGGCGTTCCCGCCGAAATCCTCAAGCCGGCCAACGCCTGGAAGGATCAGAAGGAATAC